>JBEKWZ010000666.1:0-3272 GCA_049512555.1 Candidatus Sulfotelmatobacter sp.
CTTACATTCAGCGCGTCGAACAGCGCTATCAATTTACCGACAACTTCTCCTGGAGCATTGGCCGCCACGACACCAAGTTCGGAGTCGACGTCAACTTTTTGCCTCTCACTGCGACCTTCAGCGTCAACTACGGCGGCAACTATGACTTCGGCAACTTCGCTGCTTTTCCCGCTCCGTTCCCGGCGCTGAACCCAGTCCAGGCGTACGGAGCTGGACTGCCGGGGGATTTCGTTCAGGGTCTCGGCAGCCCCAACGACTCGTTCCACAACATTCCCATCGGCGCTTTTTGGCAAGACTCGTGGCGCGTTCGTCCGACTGTGACGCTGAATCTCGGCCTCCGTTACGACGTCGAGATTCCTCCCACCTTCAAACCGGTAACCCAGCTCGGGCAAGCGGGATATAACCTTCTGGGATTACAGAAGGGCATTCAGACTGACAAAAACAACATCCAGCCGCGCATCGGCCTGGCCTGGGATCCCAGGGGAGACGGCAAGACAGTAGTTCGCGCCTCCTATGGTTTGTTCTATGACCATCCCCTGCTGGGGTTGTATTTCCTGGGAGACGCCTCCGATGGTTCCTCCAGCGGCCAGCTCGCTTTCCCCGGCACGGGCGTTTGCTCGGGGGCTGGCAATCCTGGCAATCTGAACGCGATTCCGATTTTTCAGGGGTTGGTGAACACTCCGAACTGCGCTCCCGGGCCTTCGGCGCTGATTCCGGCCCTGGGCTACTTGCCTGACCAGCAGCAGTTCACCTCGCTCAACTTTCCTCAGTCTCTGTTTCTCAACCAGAACTACATCGCGGACGGGTTTCCGCTGTTCTTTCAACCCTTTGGTTATCCCCAGGGAAAGAATTTTGTCTTCGCATACTCCCAGCAGGCCAACCTTAGCTTTGAGCGGGATTTCGGCGGAGGCTTCGCCCTCAGCGTGGCTTACAACTTCAACGCTGGACGTCACCTCAACCGGCCCATCAATGCCAATGCGCAGCGCGGTGATCTGCTGGTGGCGAACTATCAGGCCGCGCTCGCCGATCCCACGCACTCCTATGCGACAGTGGGTGGACCTCTCGGCGTGGGCGCAGGCCCGTCTGCCCTTGGCTTCACTCCGTGCGGCGTCAACCCATCAGGCCAGCCCTGGATTTCCGCTGCCCTCATGAGCTTTTTCCGTCCCGGCGGTATCAATCCTTCGATCGCCACCGCGCTCACCAGTGCCGGCGCCGGCCCTTGCGTGACGACCTTTGTCCCGGCTGTTCTGGGGTTTCTCCAGCAATCGGGGTACAACATTGCAGACATTAACGCCGCCTGCAATCCTACCACTCTGGCCAGCTGCGTACCCTTCGGCGATATGGATGCGAACTATTCCAACGGCAGCTCGGTCTATCACGGCCTGAGTGTCAATCTGCGCAAACGCTTCACCCGGCACTATGAGTTCCTCGCCTCCTATACCTGGTCGCATGCCATCGACGACTCCACCGATTTGCAGGCCCCGCTTACGCCGCAAGACAGCTACTACCCGGGCCTGGACCGTTCCAACTCGCTGTTCGACCAGCGTCACCGCTTTGTCTTGAGCGGCGTTTATCAAACCGGCAAGCTGAGTGGCCGCGGCTTCGGCAGCAAGTTTTTCAGTGACTGGACCTTCGCTCCGATCATCGACATCGCATCCGGGCGCCCCTTTAATATCATCACGGGCAGCGGCGACAATCAGCAGGAATCGGCTCTCACAGGGCGTCCGAATACCTTCGTGAACCCGGCGTGCACGGCACTCGGCTATCCCTCGGTCAGTTCCAAGTACTCGCCCTCAGGGCTGTTCCAGGAGCCATGTATCGCGGACTTCAATGGAACCTTGCTCTCGCTCGACGGAAACCTCGCCCGAAACGCGGGCGTGCAGCCCTTCACCGTCTTCGACGACCTCCGCTTCGCCAAGCGCATCCCCTTCGGCGAACGCTTCAGCACCGACTTCATTGTCGACATGTTCAATATCGCCAACAAAATGAACGTGGCCGCCGTCAGCCCACTGTTCACCAACGCTGGTCAGGCCACCTCCGCCTACGATCCGCGCCAGTTCCAGTTCGCGCTGAAAGTGAACTGGTAGACGCATCATTGCCATTGTCATCCTGAGGCCCGCGTTCTTTGCGGGCCGAAGGATCTATGCAACTCTGCCGCGGCCTTCACTCATCAGAACTGAAACGCTAGCCCAGCCGTGGGTGTAATCGGCAAGCCCTGCAGAGTTTTCACCTGGGCTTGCCCGGTGTTGGGATCGACGCCTGAGCTGTAATAGTACCGGGCGTTATCGTGGTTGGTCAGGTTCAGCATCTCGCCATACAAGGTCAGCTTCCAGCGCTTGAAGGCCCAATCTTTATCCCCGCGAACATCGAGCCTCACGTAAGGGCCCAGCCGCGTTTCGTTCAAACCTACGGGTACATATTGACCGTCGGCGAGCTGAATGTAGGTGCCGCTGGGAACCGGGAACCCTGAGCCGTACAGGAATTTGCCGCTCAAATTGAGGCTGGGCCGCAGCCGGTACGTCGCGAACAGGTTGAGCGTATGGCGCTGGTCTTCCAGGGTCGGATGATAGGGAGAGTCGGAAAATATATGGTAAGGAGACACCGGAGTCGCAACCTCATATTGCCGTTCACGAGCTTGAACCAGCGTGTACCCTAGCCAGCCCGAAAGACGATTGGCGCTTCTTCTCTGCAGAATCAGCTCCGCACCCCGCGAATAGTCCCGTTGATACGTTGAGTTTGAAAGCGGATCGAAGGAAGGGCACGGGCTGAATATGACCGGCCCACTAAAACCGTGCAGGAGTCCCAGCGACCAGGAGTCCTGCCGGTCGAAGGCTTGCAGCCGGATGCGCGTGTTTTCTCCTAATCGCTGTTCAATCGCAGCGGTGAAGTGATCGGATTTCTCTGGCATGAAGTAGAGCGGATCACAAAAACCTTGATTCTCTTCCGGAGAGCTAGAGTACTGCTGGTATCTGCCGGCTGCGAACTGGAGTTCCGTGGAACGGGTCGCCCGCAGCGCCAGTGAAATCTGCGGCGAGATGGGATGGAAGTCGAACCCCGACAGGCTGTCCCATCGCAGACTCCCAAGAATGTGAACCCGGCCGCGCAGCAGAGCCGAGGCCTGCTGCAGATAGCCGCTTTGCCGCAGCCCGGTCCCGAGAACCGAGTAAGTTTGCAGAGTTCCGTTGTTCGCGAAGGTCGCCGCGTACTGGCTGTCCGCCAGGCGCCGCTCCGACAAACCCGCCTGCAGCACTTCGTCCTGAGCCCAGGACCAC
>JBEKWZ010000667.1:0-3648 GCA_049512555.1 Candidatus Sulfotelmatobacter sp.
CTTTTCCAGGTAATCGGAGTCAATTCCCCGAAAAGCCCAGTAGAATCGATACAGACTTCCGCTGAAAAGATCCTAATCCTGATGCTAGTAAATCGTCAAATTACCAAATTTCGAAGAGATTGCAGCCGGAGGGAATCGAACCCTCGACCTGACCTTTAGCGGAAGTCTGCTCTATCCACTGAGCTACGGCTGCACATTTTTAGAGCCCTTTTCGACCACACCAGTGTCTAAGGAGGTGGTAGCAGATTGCAATAAAATCGCCTTATGATTTTGATAGCCAATAGCCGCCTGTGGAAAAGTGGAAAACACTTCGGTAAGTCTTCCCCGCAAAATATTGATAATAAAGGTTCATTTGAATTATAAATTTTCCTTGACATTATGGATTTCGCTTGCAATTATTTTCGTCGGTAGTGCATCATAATAGACGACAAATCGGCGGGTTTTCTATTTCCAGATGTCTAGCGATTCCCAATTCTCAGGAAAATGCATCGCTTTTAGATCCAGTCCAGGCAGGCTATCGAGCGTATTTTTCAAGCGCATTTTCCATGTCGATGTCGGCGCCACAATTTTGAGCAAATGATAAAGCATCAGCGCAATACAATGGACCCTCTCATTTGAGATTCCTTTCGCGGTCCATTCATCTGGCAACACTGGCGGTACTCCCAATTCTCTATTCCACAGACGATTGTGATGTGCACACACGTTTCGTACATACGTAATCGTATGAAGCCAGCTCACGAAGACAGGCTCGACTAGTCCGAGTTCTTTTGCCAAATATTTTCGAAGGCTGGTTCGTAGATTTTCCGTTAGCTTGGACAGCATTCCGAAAGAAACAATTTCGGTTACCATCCACACTGGCAGATGCTTCTCAGATGTATATTTCGTTCGATAATGCTTAATGAACACTTCGCTTCCACGCTTCTCTTCGTGCTCCAATTGCCTCATGAACTCTTTGTGATCGTATGTTGGTGCAAAATTCTTTGGATCGGCATATCCAAACGGACCTAATTGGTGTGCCAGTTCGTATGTAATTAGTGCCCGGATTCCGACCTCAACCTTATCAATCGCATGCATGAACAGGAGTCGCAAGCGACAGTCGAATTTATACAGATCAATGACTTGCGCGAATGTAGCATCGGGCTTAAAGGTGTCGGTGGATGGCACCTTAAAGGGAATAAAATACGCGCTCAGTCGGTAGTAGCCGATGCGCTGCAACATGCGTAAAGCGCGTGGCGGGTCGTCTATTTTCAACCCCCGCGAAATTAGCAGGGCTAACTGGGCATCGTATTTTAAGGCTGGTTTGGTGTAGTGCATAAAGCGACCACTCTATATACTCCCTTTTGACACTAGCAAGAGGCCTTTCCCTTTTCGCCCAAGTCCACGGTGAACCTAGGGTGGAATCGGGCTAGCGATTCTCATTCCTTGTCCCCCTCCTTCATCCTCATCAGCCGATGAAATCCATCGAACCATTTGGCTTTAACCTCATCTGGCCAAGCAGGATCAAAACTGGGGAATTTGGATAGCAGCATTTGTGACCATGTCAAATCCCCATTTTCAACTGCGTTTGCGGCTCCTGCTGAATCATCGTAGCCCACAGGAATCCTGGGAGTACGTGATATTGCGCGCGTACGTGGCGAACGCGCACCACGCTGGTTCTTTAGGTGTGGGGAGACTTCGATTTCAGCCTCTTTTGCAGCGGCGAGGAAAAACAACATGCACTTATCGAGTGTGCCGCCAGATGCACCCTGCTCCGCAAATTGTTCCTCTACCATGCGCGGGGTAGCGTTTCTCAAGTCAAAGTCCTGAAATAGGAATGGATAGCAATGCGTAACAATCTCTCGCATTACCTTTGCCCGTTCCGGTCCCTCTGAATTGACCAACTTTGGAAGAAAGCTTGATGGTTGTCCGGCCGGACTGATAAGCAACAGGTAGCGCAACGTCGTGGTCAACTGCGATTGCAGTGCGCCGGACATGCTCGACATCACACTGCGATCAATGCGAGCGGGGATGCCTTGCTTGAGGCTATCAATGAAGTTGCGGAAACTGCGGTACGGGACGTACGGCGGCACCACAAGCTGATTCGGCAACGGGGCGGTCGATTGACTAGGCATCGTCAGGGTCATACTGTAACCTCGATTCTTACTTATTCATACTTCAGACACGGAATACTGTCAATACCGAAGTAGACAACTGTCCGACATTCTTTCAACTCCACTGCCACCGTCTTGTATGCTATTCAATAGAGGGCTGAAAGATGCGAGGAAGTCTTGTCATTGCAAGGGATTACAAGGGGAAGCCTTTATTGCGTAGAGTATGGGACGCTGGCAGCGGAGTTGTGTACCTCTCCGAAGAGAGTCAATTTCAACAGTTATCCACAGGTCGAGACGCGCTTCGGCCCGTGGGATTCCCGGCGGGGGATGTATTCGCTTACGACCCTAACCTCGCCGAGGACATCGCAAGCGGCTCCGTGGATTGGAACTCATTGCGGAAATTTGATGCCCTGTCACGGCAGGGCTAGATTATTAGGGTCACGTGAATAATCTTCCTATTCGTTTAGCGCCTCGCGGCCGCTTTTTTCAGAATCGTTTCAACTAGGCTGGCACGAGAACGGGCCCGTCCCAATTCTTTCCAAACGCAACAAACGTCATAGGGAGCGCCAGGCACGCCCTTCAAAGCTGCATCGCAATGCTTGCGGAATTAAAGTCGTGACTCCTGATGACCGACACCGTTGAGAATCTGATCCTCGATCTGCTGGAGTGGGTAGGACGCAAGGAGCGCAGCTATCAGGAGACGATGGATGCGTGGCGCACGTCGTCCCAAGGCTTCCGATCTGGGAGGACGCCAATGATCGCGGGCTGGTGGAGGCGCGTGGCAGTTCGGTTCGCCTAACGCCAGCGGGCCTCGCTCTTCTCAAGGAACAGAGGCCGCATTCCGAGGCTCTGGCGACAGCGCCCATTGCTCTGCCGGGATGAGAAACTAATCCCATGTGCGGACGCTACCGACTATCGCGAAGGAAGCAGATCATCGAGGAACATTTTGACAGTGTCTCCGGGGAAGAGGACTGGAGCCCGCGCTATAACATTGCTCCTACCCAGCCCGTTCCCATCATCCGCCAGCATCCGAGGGAGCCACGGCGCGAGCTGTCCCTGGTGCGGTGGGGTCTCATTCCGTGGTGGGCGAAGGACGCCTCGGGCGCGGCCAGGATGATTAACGCGAGGTCGGAGACTGCTGCCACATTGCCAGCGTTCCGCGATGCGTTCAAGTCACGCCGATGCATTGTTCTGGCTGACGGCTTCTACGAGTGGCAGAAGGCCGGGAAAGTGAAACAGCCATACTGCTTCGAGGTTAACGAGGGTGAGCTGTTTGCGTTTGCAGGACTCTGGGAGCGGTGGAAGGATGCGGATGGCAAGGCGTTGGAGACCTGCTCGATCCTGACCACCACGCCAAACGCGGTGACCTCAACTGTCCACGACCGTATGCCGGTCATCCTCGATTCAGACGGTTACGATGTGTGGCTCGATTCCGGATTCGCGGATGCTGCTGCGTTGTCCGGACTGTTGAAGCCCTACGATGCGCGGCTGATGAGAAGTTATCCCGTAAGCGCGCGTGTCAACTGTGTTGTGAACGATGACGTGGAATGCTCGGCAC
>JBEKWZ010000668.1:0-3268 GCA_049512555.1 Candidatus Sulfotelmatobacter sp.
TAAGTCTGCTGCGCGGTGAGCTGGTTTTCGGCGTTGCCGTAGAACACACGCTGGGCGTCGAGGTAGTTCGCGGCACTGTTGACTTCTCCGACGGCGGCGGCAATCCCGGTGCCGGTCTGCAAGCCGGTCAGCAGATCCTGAATCGACTGGAATACGTCGCTGCCCGCCGCGGAAAACAGTTGCGAGCCGGGAACGTTGGTTTGCAGGGTAAAGTCATTGCCCAGAGTAATGCTGTTGGTGTTCGAGTTGCCCGCGTAAGTCACGCCCGAGGCGGATGTGGGGTCGAGCGCGTAAGGCACGGTCTGGGTCGCAGTCCCGGCAAAGACGTAGCTGCCCTGATAGGAAAGGTTGGCCAGGCTGACCAGCTGGGTCTGGATGCCCTGCACTTCGGTGGCAATCGCGGCCCGGTCAGAGGCGTTGAGCGTTCCGTTGGCGGCTTCGACGCCCAGGCTGATGGCGCGCTGCAGCGCGGTGGTGACCGAACTCAGCGTGGAATCAGCGCTTGCGACTTCGCCCTGAACGCTTCCAATGCTGCGCAGAAATTGATCGGCAGTGGAGGTTTGGGCGGCATTCTGAACCAGTGCCGCGGCCGCGCCCGGGTTGTCAGACGGCACGGTCACGCTTTGCCCGGAACTGATCTGCTGCAGATCGGTGTTGATCTGCTGCTGCGTCTGCTCGAGGGCGGCGAGAAGATCGGGTAACGGATTGGGGTTCACACGCATCGTTGATTCCGTCTAGTTGGTTCCGTCGAATGGTTAACCGTTCAATACGTTCATCTGAAGGACGTCATACATCATGGTATTGATGGTGGTGACGACCTGTGCCGAGGCCGCGTAAGCGTTCTGGTACTGCACCATGTTGGCCGCTTCCTGATCGAGCGAGACCCCAGAGATCGAAGCCCGCTGATCGTTCAGCTGCTGCAGCACCTGGGTGGACGCGCTCTGCTCCGCCGTGGCGTTCGCGACGTCGTTGCCCACGTTAAAGACGACGCCGGAGTAGTAATCCGTGGGAGTCTGGCCGTTGATGCCCGTCTGGCTGCTTAGGGCGTACATCTTCTCGGCGTTGCCATTGCTGCCCGACGTGCCGTCGGAACTGGCGGCAATCAGCGCGGGATCGGTGATCGCGACCGAAAGGCTGGCCGCGGCTCCAGTTCCGCCCGCTGGCGGCGGGTTGAACAGGTTCGTGCCCGCAGTGCCATTCAAGTCGTACCCGGCCGCCTGCACGCCATTTACTTCGTTGGCCAGGCCCGCGGCCAGGGTATCGAGTTGCGACTCAATGCCGGGAATCTGCTGGTCCCGTACCTGCAGTGTTCCACCCAGCGAGCCGGAAGTGATCTGGCTGGTAATGTCGACTCCCTGGGCATACACCTCATGCAACCCGGCTGCGTTCGCCTGGGTCTGCAGCTGAAAGCTTTGTGTGCCCATCACCAGCGGCGTGCCATTGGCCGTGGTCAGGGTGAGGGTGTTATTGCTGGGGATAACCGAAACGTCGACCAGGGACGAGAGCTGGTCGATGGCCTGCTGGCGCTGGTCAACGAAGCTCCCGGCACTTTCTCCCGCGCCCTGGAGCTGGCTGATCTTCCCGTTGAGCTGCGCAATCTGCTGCGAGAGCTGGTTGATCTGGCCGACGGTCTCGACGACATTCTGGTCGAGGCTGGTCTGCTGCTGGGTCAGATTGTTGGCCGTCGAGTTGAAACTCGCGGCCAGATTGTCGGCCGCAGTCAGCACTCCCTGGCGCACCGACAGGTCAGCCGGGCTGGCCGACAGCTGGTTAATGCTGTTAAAGAAGTTCGTAATCTCAGTGCCAATGTCGCTGGTGCTGGTAGTGAAGTTGACCTGAGTCTGCTGCAGGGCGGAAACCTGCGCTCCCAGCTGCCCTTGCGTCTGAGACTCCTGCTGAATGCTTGATTCGAGGATGGGATCGCGCACGCTGGTGATGCTTTCGAGGGTGACGCCGGTGCCAAGCGTTAGCGGATCGATCACGACGGGATCGCTCGAAACCAGGTTGGGCACCTGGCGGGAATAGCCGGGGGTGTTGACGTTGGCGACGTTGTTGGTGGTGGCCTCGAGCGCTCCCTGTTCGGCTGTGAGCCCGCTCAACGCGATGGCAAGGCTGGCGTTCAGACTCGACATGACCCTGCCTCTTTCTCTTCCTCTTTTTCGTTCTTTATCTTGATCTTGCCGTTCTCTTCCTTGCCGGAACGGTCACCGTCGGCACCTGCATCCTTCCGGGGCAGGGCGCCGCAGGGTTCGAAGGCGGGTCGAGCGTAACTGGGTGCAGCATAACTGGCCGTAGATCCGGCTAACCGGTGGGACACGATGCGCAGCGATCGCTGGGCCCGTGTCAGCAACGCCGCCTGTACCCGCCCCAGATACAGCACTCGCCACTCGGCCGCGCGCAATCCGGCAGCCAAGGAGGGATCGAGTTGCAAGGCAGGTCTGTCCTGCGCTCGAACGTCTGGTCCAGCCGTTTGCGAGACCTGAGTGTGCGACATCAGAGATCGCGACACCAAGGTCTCCGGCCACAGAACTTGGAGCGACCGGCGCAAAGCAATCTGCTCGCGAGTCGCCCGCTCCAGGCCTTCTAGATCGCGGGAGAGCAAGGCCCGCTGGCTGCCCTCGAGGCTGCGTTCCATTTCCGCCAGAAGCGCGCTCGCGGCCGCCGCGATGGCCGCGCCGTTCCGCGGCGTTGCTTCCTGGGATCGCAGGCTAACGTCGGTGGGCAGTTGCCGTGTCATAAAGTTCAGGCCAATCCAGTTTCAGAAATCCGGTTTCAGAATCCCAATTTCAGACCGGAAACATTTCAGGCTAAGTGGTCGAGCCGGTGTTCGGGCTGCTCTCCCGGTTCAGAAGAAGGACTCTCGTCAGGATCTTCCTCTATTTTTTCCTTCTGCCGGGCGCGGCGGCGGGCGGCGCCGGAAGCGTCCTGATTCGACGTATGGCTCTCGCCCGCGCGCACTGCCGATGCCGGCGTGAGATCGTCGGGGATCTGGTTACCGGGCACCATGCCGGTCGACCAATCGCCGCTGCCCATAATTGTGACTCCGAAATCGTGATTTCCGCGTTTGAGGGCCCCCAGCAAGACCGTCCCCCAAGACCGTTCCCACCCCCGAGCCTGAGCGGCCGGCTACCCGGCCAGCATGTAAGTAACGAGGGCGCCGGCGACCGCTTCCGGGCTAGTCGCGTAGCCTCCGCGCTCCACCGCCTGCCGCAGGGCCTGAACCCGCTCCTGGCGGATCTCGGGAAGCTGCGCCGCTTGCGCCACCAGC
>JBEKWZ010000669.1:0-3268 GCA_049512555.1 Candidatus Sulfotelmatobacter sp.
CCGAACTCGATGCCGATGCCGACGCTCGTGCCAAGGCGGGACGTTGGCCCGAAGTTGGTGCAGACGCAGGGCCAGGCTCACCCTGCAAGAACAGAAGGCGCGCGACCGGAGGATAGCGTCTGCTGTGGTGAAGAATTGGCGACGGAAGGGACTGCCGTAGAGACCGGATTGTGAACAGCCACACGGTTTGACGGCGATTAGGAAGGATCAGAAAGTCCAGCCACGGGGTTCGGCTCATTAGGCCGCACCCGGACTACGACTCGCGCGTTCAGCAGCATCTCCATCCAAACTCGGAGTCCGATGACGATTGCCATTCGAATGGGATGAATCTTCCAGTAGCTTCGGTAGACCCGTGCGACTTCGCTCTTATCCGTGATGACCTGGGCTGTGCCAGCAATCGCGGGTCCGTCCTTGCTTCCCACATAGCAGACGACGTGTGGATTCCGTTTGACCCGTTTCACCTTATACGAATTTCCCGGCGTGAGGAATTCGATCTGCCCCGCGTTAAGAACCAGCCATACCTGTATCTTCTTCAGCTCGCCAGACGCCTTGTAGGACCCGAACCATTGCGTGTGCCGCTTGAGGGCGCGTTGCAGTTCTGGAGTCATGGTCCTAATGATACGCCGCAACCACAGCGACCGGCACGAACGTGCGAGGCCGCCTCTACGAACGGGCCAGAGACAGGCCGCGTCCACCGGTTGAGAATCCCTGAATCCGTTACATATAGGTCAAATACTTCGGCACTGTCCGAATAATGAGGAGATACCATGAATGGCAGGCACCGAAACTCGGGCTGGTCGAGCGGGCAACTCGCCGCTGTTCCACCCGACACACCACCCGCGTTCGAGAGGCTCGCCCTTGAGTTGGGGCTCACCGCGCCGACCTATGTGGAGTCTGGCGAACTGCGCCGATGGTGCCAGGACAATCGGAACAAGTGCTACATCCCCGAGTGGCTGCTAAAGACCTGGGGCATTTCTGTTAACTCCGATGTGCCGTGAGAGAGCGTGACCGCGCGTACAGCAATCGATCCGCAGTAAGAGCACGTACCATGTTGGCCTCACCACCACCAATGTGCGAGGTCGGTAAAACCAACGGGCCAGAGACAGGCGGCTGCGCCTCGCCGATAATCTCGTAACGCCACTTCGACGGGCATCAGCCCACAAACTTCAACTTGGCGCAGATGTTGGCCGAACGTCTGTGCGGAAGGTATCACGCACATGGACTATGTCATGTCGGCCAGTAGTTCTCCGCCGCCTCCCGCTCACCGCATTGCTGTTCTACTGTCCGCCGAGGGCCGTTTCTTGCAGTGCAGAGACTGCAACCTGACCTTTCAGTTTCCAGACGGGGCACACTTCAACACGGTGGCGAAGCAGTTCGAACCTCACCTGTGCAGTTCGGCCTCGGTCGATGGTGATCAGGAAGCTAAGATGTGGCGCGATGCAGTTTGACCTTGAGAATGTGGCACTGTTCGTGGACAGGACGCCCGTATGGTTGCCGTGAAACCATCAGCGGTTATCGTGTTCGAAGAGAAAGACTGGTATTGAACGCCAATCGTTTGGGTGGCCGTGCTCGCACCGAAGTCGTATTCGGACTTGCCGGTAGCGAGGGTAAAAGGAGAAGTGACGCTGCCTCCTCCCTGGATGGCGTAGCTTGTTGTTGAGGTCAACCCGTTCTCAGTAGTCTGCTCTTCTGCTAAGTCAAATAGATCAGCCCATGTCTTTGTTACCGTGCGCAGCAGAGGCGTCGAAGTGGAACTTCCTGAATAGTACAGAACCGATGACTCGACAGGGATCCCGGAAGCAACTTGGGCCGCAAATGGCACTTGATCTCCGATCGTATACATCGGGCTGTAGTTATAGACCGTAAGAAACGTGTTTCCCGAGATGTTGTCCGTCGTAACGACAGATGTTTGTTTGGCAGTCCACTGGTAGCTGCTCCCCCAGGTGGTCGAATAGGTGAAGGTCTGGGTCTGTGCAATCGTACTTCCGTCAAAGCTGACTGTGCGGCTTGCCAACACCGGCGTTGAGTATTGCAGTACACAGGCTCCGGTATAGGTGTTGCCATCCGGTGTCCCGTTCATCTCTCCATTGCCCTCGAAAAAAGCGGCTTGTGCATAAGGATCATTGGGGTCAGTCACATCATTGCTCATCTTCCACGTGTACTTTACCCATCCACCGTCTGGATAAACGAGTTCATTCACCAAGCCGTAGTTATTTGGGGTCCCGGGGTTGTTAGGGTCGGTGTACGTCCCATTGTAGAGCGTGTACTGCTGAGACCCCCCCGACGAGGCTGGCATGGCGTAAACCAGAGCGGCTGGCTGAGTGCTATTAGTTACTTGCATGTTGTAAGGCATGCATTGCATGGTCTCTCCCGACTGTAGGACGCCGTACTCTACGGCTGTCGTATAAGCCGGGGCGTAGCTCACAGGGGTAGTGGAAGGACAATTGGGACATGTCCCCTGTGGATACGTTAGGCCGCCGATGGTCGTGCCGGTAGTGATTTGACGGCCCAGCGTATCGATGTTGCCCTTGACGACGTTTCCGTTCCGATCCTCGATTTGGTCAGGCTCCGACCAATAAACCTGCAAGGCCGGGTCGAACATTCCTGTACCGCCAAAAAAATAGGTCAGGCCTTCGTTGTCAGTGACAGTAAAAGGGCCCACCGTTCCATTCGTAAACCCTTCTACATCGGCGACAGTTTGGCTCGGTGACTGCCAAATGGCCCAGACTTGCCCATCTCCCATACCGGCCGGAGGGCCGGAGGGGATAGTGAAACCTGGGCTACTAGACCCTCCTGCCGGTGGACAGTAGCTGGTCGTGCTGTAACCTTCCACTTGCGTGACGGCGCCCAAGCTGAGGTTATGAGAGGTCCCATACTGATCCGTGAAGGAGAAGCCACTGGCAAGGTGGCAAGGTTCCGATGTCGGGGCGTCGCACAAGGAACCACACGAAGGCGGAGGAATGCTAAAGCTCGATGTCGTCCAACTTGCCCACGGATATGTCCCTCCGACCGTGCGGTCGTTTTGTACGAGCGTTACAACACCTGGACTAGTCGAATTCACTCCCACGCGATATAGCCCGGCTGAATTGTACGTTGGCGCATAGGGAAGCGTGATTCCGCGACCCTTGGGCATGGGAAGGTTAAGCTTGATCGTGACTGAGCCATTCGACGGATTGACCGTCTCGGCGGCCAGATGGATATAATCATGTCCCCCAGGCATGGGAGTGGCAGTCTCACCGTTGAATATCTGCCCATCGGGAACACCCAG
>JBEKWZ010000670.1:0-3267 GCA_049512555.1 Candidatus Sulfotelmatobacter sp.
TCGAGAGCTGTGCCCAGCATCATGCAGACAAGCAGGGAGAGCGTTCGGGCCGTAACGGTTCTATTGACTGCTTTCTCGGTTTTCGTCATCTGGATGTGAGATGAGTTGGGCATGAAGAACGCTACTCATTTTGTATCGAGATGTGTGAGGAAAACACGGCCACGCGGGTCCCGGCTTCGATGTAAAGGTCGTCAAGCGGTCCGCCAGGCCTTCAGGAAGGGGTTTTCCGCCAGGGGGAACCTAGATGCTACCGGTAACTAATGGGTTATCAGGCTTTTACACGGGTGCCTTTCGTGATATAACCCAGCGTGAGCATAAAAAGCGGGTCTGCGCCCCGCCAGGAGCTTGGTTTGACGACGTTGGCCCCATTCGCAGAAGAGAAACAGACAACAGGCCAGCACAGAGGAGGTACCGTGGGCGAAGAAGCACGGACCGGGAAACGGTTCCCGCTGGAATTGCCGATTAAGATACACAAGGGCGAAAGCGGCGGAGATGCCGATGGAGTGACGGGGAATCTGAGTGCGGCGGGCGTGTACATCCGCGCCGATTCCGCCATGGAGATTGGTTCGCCAGTGGAATTTGAAATCACGCTGCCCCCCGAAATGACGGGCGGTCAGGAGAATGTGACCATCCAGTGCAAGGGCCGGGTGGTGCGCGCTGACCCTACGGGCGAAGGCGGAGAAGGCCGCGGTGTGGCCTGCGTGATCGATTCATACGAGTTCGTGAGGAAATCTTAATCATTTTGAACCGTATCATTTCGAACCATTTGAACCATCGTTTCGAAGCGGATTTTTGGGGAGCGTTGACAACATGCTCAAACTGATTCTGGCGGATAACCAGGCGATCTTCCGGGCGGGCATTGCGAAAGTGCTCGCGGTGGAAGATGAAATGCGCATAGTGGCGCAGGCGCAGACGCCTGAACAGATGTTCATGGCGCTGGACAAGTTCCGGGCCGCGGTGCTGGTAGTAGCGGCGGGATTCCACAACGACTTTGCCGCGATCGTGGTGGCGGCGAACAAGGCGAAGACGCGTGTGATCGTGCTGGCAGACACCGGGGAGAGCGCGCAACGGCACATGTCGAACGGCGCGCATGGAGTCGTCTATCGCAACGTGACCAGCGCGGCGCTGGTGGACTGCGTGCGGAAAGTCGCGCGCGGCGAAACCTGGGTGCAGGACATCGCCGTCCCGAGCGAACTCACCGAAAACGATATGGTCGGATTGCGGGTGCGCGACCGGCTCACCGCGAAGGAACTGCGCATCGTGGCGCTGATCGTGCAGGGCTACAAGAACAAAGAAATTGCTTCGCAGCTCGGCACCACGGAACAGGTCATCAAGAATTATCTGCGCAACGTGTATGACAAGATCGGCGTCTCGGACCGGCTGGAGCTGGCGCTGTTTACCATCCACCATCGCATTTTGAACGAAGCCGCCGCTGCCACTACTACGGGGGTGATGCCACAACCGCCCGCGGGAGTTGCACAGTAAGACTTGCGCAAGGAAGAGCTTCACAGGTTTGAATCAGGCCGCCTGGCGGGCGGCCTTTCTTTTTGTAGCGCCGCCGTCTCGGCGGCTGTCGCGAGGGCATCTTGCCCTCGCTGGCGCTACGATCAAGGCGCACACTCCGGCGGTCGTCTTCAGATCGCTTCGAATCATCCCGATGGTCACTTGCATCTATGCCTGATATGGAATTCCGACAACTAGGACGATCTGGTTTGAAAGTTCCGGCGCTGAGCTTCGGCACTGGTACGTTCGGCGGGGGAAACGAATTCTTCAAAGCGTGGGGTGCGAGCGATGTTGCCGAGGCGACTCGTCTGGTCGACATCTGCCTTGAGGCAGGTGTGAATCTGTTCGACACCGCGGATATTTATTCAGACGGACTTTCCGAGGCGATTCTGGGGAAGGCGATCGCCGGGCGGCGCGACAAAGTTCTCATCTCGACCAAGGCAACTTTCCGCTTCGGGCCGGGCCCCAACGATATCGGGTCGTCGCGTCATCATTTGATTCAGGCCTGTGAGGCAAGTTTGCGGCGGCTGGAAACTGAGTACATCGACATCTATCATCTGCATGGCTTCGACGCGCTGACGCCGCAGGAAGAAGTTCTGAGCACGCTCGACAATCTGGTAAGGAGCGGCAAGGTGCGTTACATCGCGTGCTCGAATTTCTCCGGCTGGCATTTGATGAAGTCGCTCGACGTGTCTGACCGGTATGGATGGGTACGGCACGTCGGCCACCAGGTCTACTATTCGCTGATCAATCGGGAATACGAATGGGAGCTGATGCCGCTCGGGCTTGATCAGGGAGTGGGCGCACTGATCTGGAGCCCGCTGGGCTGGGGACGGCTGACCGGGAAGGTCCGGCGCGGACAGCCGCTGCCGGCCGTGAGCCGGCTGCACAAGACCGGCGACATGGGTCCGCAGGTTGACGACGAACATCTGTATAAGGTTGTCGATGCGCTGTACGAAGTGGCCAGGGAAACGGGCAAGAGCGTGTCGCAAGTTGCGCTCAACTGGCTGCTGCAACGGCCCACCGTTTCAACCGTGATTTTTGGCGCGCGCAACGAAGAGCAGTTGCGGCAGAACCTGCAAGCAGCGGGATGGAATCTTACCGCGGAGCAAGTTGCCAAACTGGACCGCGCCAGCACCGTGGCTCCGATTTATCCGTACTGGCATCAGTGGCAATTTACCGAGAGGAATCCCGCACCGGTCGCACACGTCGAGAAATCCTCCGGCTAGATCCGTTTCCACTAACCCAGAAAAAAGAGAGAAACATGGCTCGGGTCTTTATCACTGGTTCGTCCGATGGGCTGGGTCAAATGGCCGCACAACTCCTCATCGAGCAGGGGCACAGCGTTGTGCTGCATGCCCGCAATCAGCGGCGAGCGCAGGATGCTCTGGCGCGCGTTCCCGGAGCTGAAGGAGTTGTCACGGGCGATCTGACGAGCATCGCGCAGACCCGCAAAGTGGCGGAACAAGTGAACGAACTCGGGGCCTTCGACGCCGTGATCCACAACGCGGGAATTGGTTACAGAGAGCCGCGTCGCATCGCGACCGAGGATGGCTTGCCCCACGTATTCGCCGTGAATACTCTTGCGCCTTACATTCTGACGGCACTCATCGAACGGCCGAAGCGCCTGGTGTACCTGAGTTCCGGACTGCACCGGAATGGCGATGCCAGCCTGGAAGATCTGACTTGGGAGCATCGCGCGTGGCAAGGGCAGCAGGCTTATTCCGATACCAAGCTGTATGATGTGCTTCTGGCGTTCGCAAT
>JBEKWZ010000671.1:0-3265 GCA_049512555.1 Candidatus Sulfotelmatobacter sp.
TGACCCGAGTAGCTGTCGATTTCGCCACGGCCAATCCCGTTGTTGAATGGATCCAGATTGTTGTTGTAGGCCGTGTTGTTGGCCACCGTCACGTAGTCGCTGCGAAAGACGTGAACGCCCTTGCCGCCGTTATTGTAAGAGACGTTGTTCGCCACCAGCGTCTGGTAAGGGTAATTGACGTTGGTGCCGCCAGCGTTGTTGAACGTGTCGATAATGATGCCGTTGCCATCGGTGTCATACGGATTGGAAGCAGTGCCGCACTGGTTGATGATGTTGTCGTGCGCGACGTTCCACGCGATTACGTTATGGAACGGCGCCCAGGCCAGATCGGCGGTCGTTGGCGTGTAGCCCGCGAACGCTCTGGCGATAACCATGCCGAGACCCGAGCCCTGAGCCGAGCAAGCAACGTTGGTGTTGCCGTACGCAAGATTGTGCAGAAAGTAGATATACTCTCCGCCGCCCGTGCCCACGCCGGCTTGGCCGTAGCCGTGGATGATGTTGTTGATGATCCAGATGTGATGGCTGGTCGTTCCCCCAGTATCGGCGCCGTCGGGGAAATACACGCTGGCGCCGACGCCGTATAGCGTCATGCTGCTCGCGGCCAGTTCGAAACCGTCGAGTACCAGAAAATTCGGTCCAGATCCAGTGCTGGCGACGTTAAAGGCCGGGTCTGCGTTTCCGCCCGAGGCGGTGATGATGCATCCGTCGAGAGTCTGGCAACGATAGACGACGTAGCCGGTGGGCGCTGCGAGGTTGCCTCCGTGAGTCGGCATGATGCCGCCGGCGTAAGCGCCGGGCGCGACGTTCACGCAGTCGCCCGCCACGCGGCCTCCCGCGGCAGTGTCGGCGTTCTGCATGGTCAGCCATGGGCTCGCTTGGGTTCCAGGATTCGAATCACTCCCGTTGGTGGCGACGTAGTAGTTGTTGACGCAGGTGTAGGGCGGGTTCGCGAAAAACGCTGTACTTGGGCCCGGCGAATCAGCGGAAGCGGCGACTGGCCTGATGCTCACTTGCGCCGAGTTGGCGCTCGCGCCGGCGGAATTCACGGCGGACACGACGTAGAAATACTGGGTGCCATTGTTGAGGCCGGTATCCATCCAACTCGCGGCCGCGGGAGTAGCGATTTTGCTGTAGTTGCCGCCTGATGTCGTGGAGCGTTGCACGTTGTAGGACGTAGCCCCTGTCGACGCTGTCCATGAAAGACTGACTTGCGCATTCCCGGCGGTTGCGGCCAGCCCTGTCGGGGTGGGCGGAACCTGAGTGCCGCCGCCTCCCGATTCCTTGCTGCCCCCACAGCCGGTGAGGAGGTTGGTGAGCTGTAAGCAGGCCGCAAGCAGGATTGTGGATCGAATGAACATAAATTTGTCCGTGAACGTCGCACCACCC
The DNA here is from genome assembly GCA_049512555.1 of Candidatus Sulfotelmatobacter sp. Taxonomy (GTDB): domain Bacteria; phylum Acidobacteriota; class Terriglobia; order Terriglobales; family Acidobacteriaceae; genus Sulfotelmatobacter. The sequence goes on from JBEKWZ010000671.1 coordinate 1,387, forward strand.
GCAGTCGTCGACGATTTCTACCCGATTAGAGGCGAGTTAGAAGGCAACACGAAGTGACGGAGGGCCATTCATGAGGCTTGAACGGAATCCGTGTGAGCCTTACATCGCAATCGGGCAGCCAGCCTCGCGATCTGCTGGCGATCCTTAATCTCAGCCCTATTTCAGCCCTCGCACCAGGAACAGATTTGCCAGATCGCGCTGGAACGTCGTGGCGTAAGATTTTCCATCGGCGGATAAGGCCAGCGGTCCAAAGAATTGAGCCCCGGGCTCTGGAACCTTTACGACGAGCCAAGGTTCTTTGCGGTGCGTAGTCAAGTCGAGGCGGCTGATCTTGATGCTGGCGGGTTCGCGCTCTTGCATGAACAGATATCGCCCGTCGCCGCTCCAGCGCACGACGCTTTCGCCGGCCTCCAGGTCGACCACTGCCTTTGAATCTCCGCCGCCCACCGGCGAGAGCAACAGCTTGTGCGGGTCCACGGTGACGAACCACTTTCCGTCAGGCGACACCCGCATTCCGCGTGAGCCTTCCGGCGTAAGCGGCGTCGACTTGTCGGTTTCTGGATCGTACATCCAGGTACGCGTGGCGTGACCGGTTTCATTACCCGTAAACAGAATGCGCTTGTTGTCGGGGAACCATTCCACGCCGTCGAAGTGCATGCCTTCGATTTCTGCGAACCGCGATTCTCCTGCGCCAGTCGGCAGCAACATCAGCGTGGAGCGCTCGGCCTCGTGGTGAATGCAGGCCACCCACTTTCCATCCGGCGAGAGCGAAGGCCGGTTGCCGTAACCGAGCTGAATGGCGGGAGAGCCGTCGGCCTTTCTCAAGTAGATGGCGGAGTTGCGACCCTGCCCGCTGGAAAGCTCTACGAACACGAGAGACTGAGCATCGTTCGAAAGGTCATACAGCAAGGAAGAGTCGAGCCAAGCCAAGTCGCGTTGCGCGGGGCCATTCGGCGGAAGATAAAGAATGCCGAGCCGGGAATTGACTGTGCTCAGCAGGACGCGGCCGTCGCGGGCTACATCCTGCATCACGATCATTCCCCCGGTCTGAGAAACCAGTCGTTGCGAGCCGTTGAGAGTGACGGCGTAAAGAGCGGGATCGCCGCCGGGCTGGCCGCCAGAGAACCAGACTTCATGGTTATCCGTAGACCAGTTCAAGGCGCCGGTAGTGCGCCATCCACGGGAAAGAACCTGGCGGGGATGGTTGGGGCCGACCACGCAGAGGGCGTAATCGCCAACCTCGACATCGAAATCGAAAAACGCGACCAGCTTGCCGTCGGCCGAGACTCGCGGCATCAAAGGCGGCCGCTTCTCCGCTTCGTACAAAACCGTTCCGATGGGATATTCCAGCCGGAATTTCCCATTCAGCACGCGCACCACGGCGAGCGATTCTCCATCCGGGCCCCAATCGGCGCCACTCACGCCTTCCAGCACTTCGCGCGGAGCGCCGCCCCCGTAGGGCACGCGGGCGAGGGTGCCGACATCTTCACCGCCCAGCAGAATTGCCATCTCCCCGCGCGGTGAGATGGCGAGCACGCGTGCGCTGGGAAGCGCCAGCGGCTGTGCTTCGCGATTGCCGGGCTGCGCGGAAAACAAAGTGGAGGGCGCGCCGTCCCACTCGGCGCTGTAGACGACGGTGTCCCCCGGAGCGAACTTCGCGGATGTAACATCGCCGCGCCGAAACGTCAGGCGCTTGTACGACGGTGGTTCCGGAGGCGGGCTGTATCTACGCTCATAAGAAATGCGCAGGCCGAGTCCAAGCAGAATTCCCGCCAGCAATCCAGCGCCTGCCCAGACCCTGACGTGCGACGCGCCACGCGGCGGCGTGTTCCGCGGCGACATGTTCCGCAGTGCTCCGGACGGGCTCGCGAGAGCGAAG
>JBEKWZ010000672.1:0-3262 GCA_049512555.1 Candidatus Sulfotelmatobacter sp.
AAAAACCGGCAGCGCCGCGACCAGGTAAATCCAAAGCCCCCGCTTGGCGAAGAAAGTCTTCTTCATCTCCAGCCGGATCACGGCCTTGATCTGCGCCCACCAGATTCTCATTCCGCTCGTTTTCGGGCCCGTCATCGCGGTTATCATCGAACGACCTCTTCGTTGCCGATCAAATACTCATACACGGAAAGCACATCATCGTCCGCCGGCGCGATCGATTCAATGTCGATCCCATTCATGGCCAACTGGTTCAGCGCCAGATAAAATCCGTCGGCATCCCGCGTTTTCAGCAGCACACCCTTTTCGTCTTTGTGGATCGTCACCTCGATCGTGTGCGTGTCCTCCAACATTTTCGACGCCAGTTCGCGCGGACGGGTGCAGCGAATCAAAATCTGTGTGGGATGTTCCTGAATCTCGCCGCGCACAGTCGCGATCTGGCCCTCCGCCACCACGTACCCGTTGCTCAGCAGGATAACCTGATCAGAAATGACATCGACTTCGTGCAGAATGTGGCTGGAAATAATCACATAACATCCTTGCGCCGCCGCCGCGCGAAACAGTGCAATCATTTCCGACCGGGCCAGCGGATCCAGGCCGTTCAGCGGTTCGTCGAGCACCAGCACTTTCGGATCGTGAGCCAACGCCTGCGCCAGCCGGATTCGCTGCCGCATTCCCTTGCTGTAGCCCGCAATATTTCGCTTGGCGGCGTCCACCAGGTTCACGCGCTCAATCACTCGCCAGGCCATTTGCTCGGCGGTTTGCGCGTCTCTGCCCGCCAGCCTCAAGTATGAATAGATGAACTGATATCCCGTGAGACCTTTCGGAAACGCGTCAAATTGCGTCGAGTAGCCGAGAATCGTGAACAAGTGCTCGGGATCATCGGTCTTGTACCCCAGCACCTCGACCCTTCCGCGCGAGGGCCGCACCAGGCCCGTCATCAGGTTCATGAGCGTGGTCTTGCCCGAACCGTTCGGCCCCACCAGGCTGGTAATGCCTGGCGGAATCGACAGATTCACCCGATTCACGCCCAGGATCTCGCCGTAGAACTTCGATACATCTTCGAAAACGATGCGGTCATTCATCAAAGAGTTCACTGAGGGTCTGACTGGGGCGCTCACCGGATCACCTCATAGGCGCGAACCTTGCGGATGAGCAACCCAAGACAGATGGCGCAGTACGCGAGCAACGCGATCCACGCCTGCGCCACTGGAATCGCATGTTCCGTATCCACCTGGAAGAGCGCGTTCCAAACCGTCCCCATCAGAAAGGCGAGGTTGAGAAAATTCCCCGAAAAGGTTCGTAGCACCGCGTTGATCGCCTGGCCGAAGCCGGCTCCGAAAAACATCACACCGAGCAGCAGGGCGCCTGCCACAATTCTCCACTTCACCCACGCTGAGAGCGCCATCGCCAGCAGAGACAGAATCGCGATCCAGATCACCGAAGAAACGAACAGGCTGCCCGCGATCCAGAGGTTTGACCATGTCCAACTCGCACCCGCCATGCCGGCTTGCATGACGAACAGAATTAATCCCGGCACCCAGGTGATCTGCGAGAGCAGGATCGCCAGCACCGAGGATTTGCCCAGCACGTACTCGGCACGCGAAAACGGACGACAAAAATACAACGGCAGCGCGCCATTGGCGAGATCTGGAGAAATCAATCCTGGCCCCGCGAATGCAGTCAGAAGAAATGCAAAACCTCCCTGCACGCCCATGAAGTGGTAGAAAAACTTGTTGTCGATGGAGATGAACCCGCCCGGCAGCCCGATCTCTTGCAGAAAGCTCACGCTATGAGCCAGGTAGATCATCAGCAGGCACACCACCGGCCAGAAAAAGCAGGCCACAAACAGCGCAGTCAGAAATTTCGAACGGAAGAGGTCGCGTCTGGAATACCGGAAAAGAATGAACCACCGCGACCACGCCGGAGTCAGCGCACCCGCATATGGCTTGTAGCTACGCCGGTAAACAGCCACGTGTGCTCCCTTCTGCCGTCGAGTTGAACATGTCAGCGCTCACGTACGGGTGGCCCATTTCTCGCGTCCTTTTGCGAGAAGTGGGGATTTCTCAGCTTTCAGCTCTTAACTTTCCATGGCCTTCAGAAAAATATCTTCAAGCGTGTCGCGCCGGAAATTCATTCGCCGGATGCGAACCTGTCGTTCCGCCGCCAGTTTGAAAATGTCGCGCGTCTCTACCCCATCCGCCAGAATCATCTTCATGCGATTGGCAGTCACCGCGCATTCACAGCCAAGTTTTTCAATCGCCTCGGTGAAATCGCCGTTGGCGCCGTAAGTTTCCAGTTCCAGGAATCGTCTGTTAGCGCGCCGCTCTTCATCCAGATTCGAATAATGCGCAATACGTCCTTGCTTCAGAATCAGAACCTCGTCGCAGGTGTCTTCGACGTCGCGCAGCAGGTGCGAGCACAGCACAATCCGCATTTCCTTGCCGTCCCGAATGTCGCGAATCATGCGGATCATGCGCTGCCGCGCCGAAGGATCCAATCCGTTGGTCGGCTCGTCGAGGATCAGCAGCTTCGGCCCGTGTACGATCGCCTGCGCGAGCTTCGCCAGTTGCTTCATGCCCAGCGAATACGTCCCTAGCTGCCGGTAGCGTGCCTCGGCCAGCCCGACATAGAACAGGGCCTCGTGCGCGCGCTCGAGCGCCATCTCCGCGGGTAGTCCCGAAAGTTCGCCCATCATCTGCACAAACGACACGGCGCTCATCTTCGAAATGAACGCGTCGTTCTCCGGCATGTAGCCAACCAGCCCGCGAATCTTTGCGATTTGCGTTCCGACGTCGTATCCGAACACCCGCGCCGAACCGGCGGTAGACTTGTAGAAACCAAGCAGCGTATTGATCAGCGTCGATTTGCCTGCGCCGTTCGGACCCAGCAGGCCAATAGAATTTCCGCGCAGGGAAGCGGTAAGACCGCACAGGATGTCGCGGTCGCCAAACCGGACCGAGAGCCCCTGCATATCGATCAGCGGCAACGGCAACGTCGAAGCAGCAGCCGGCGTCATCGTGCTCGCGCCGGCTGCCACTCCGAGTTGGGTCGTCGTACTCACTGCGTTTGAGCTGTCGTGTGATTCAGCGCGCCGCCCAGAAACATCTGCGGCAGGAACGGCCCATTATCGCCCATCGTCAACAGCGTGCCCAGATCAAACCCCATGAACCCCGTGTTGCTCGCCACCACAATCCGGTCGGGCTGGCCATAGGCATAAATCAAGCCGGGCGCGGAGTTCGCCGTGAGCGCGTCCACCGATTGC
>JBEKWZ010000673.1:0-3261 GCA_049512555.1 Candidatus Sulfotelmatobacter sp.
ATCATTGCGAGGCCAGTCGTTTGCAGGTAAAGCCCGACCAGGCGAGGATCACGGGAGAAATCCCACGACAGCTCCAATGAGAGTTTCGCCGCATCCTGGTTCAGCGATGAGAGAGGAGCGGCAAGGGCAATCAGACTTTTGTCCGTGCGGTGGGCTTCGTCCAGCAGGAAGTCGCCATCCAGACCGTCAGCCAACACAATCATTAACACGGATGGAAGTGATTCCCAATCCTCGCGAACGACGGGGGCCCGGCTCTGGGTACGAACCATCTTCTTTTCTGGCTGTCCGCTGAATATCCGCAGGAGCCGGATTGCGGCTACTTCCATGTCATCTTCGCGGGTTACGGGGATCGCATACTCTGAGGGATCGATTCCAGCTTCCAATAGCGATGGGCAAACGCCCTCATCGTTGGAAATGAAAACTGCCCTCGCCGCCCGTTCGGGGGCCAGCATCAAGAATGCCTCGTAACGAAGAGGTCCGGTACGGTGGACGGTGTCAACCACATAAACCGGCGCGATGTCGATCAGACGGTGCACCATACTCTTCCACGTGTCTTCGGTCGAAGTGCGCATCAGGTCTAACCGGAGCATTCGACCGACGGGCCCCATCTGTCCGGGATCAAGCAATGCGACGACCCGCATAGGAATGGCTGAGTTAAGCCTGAAAAACAGTGCGTTTGCTCTGTCACTCGATCCGGCGAGAAATAGAACGGCGGGGGGCAAGGCAAGCCGGAGTACGGGCACCAACGCAACCGACATCATCACTGCGATTACGCCTGAAGGAACCGGAGGCCCGATTATGCAAATACCGACAAGAAGGCCCATCATTGCGAGGGCAGCGACAAGGATGTACAGGTTCCCTGTGAATCGGCACAGATAGAGGGTTTGACGAATCAGCACGCTGTCGATGCCCCCCATTAACACGTGGGTTCGCCACCAACTGCGGACATGAGGCAGAAGGAACAGTACTGCCATTGCCCAGCTGATCCAGTTGATTGCCGGATGTGCTATCAATGAACTTCTCCTTGCGAGAACCCGCGGTGCATGTGTCAGCTTCGCCTTAGCCCAGTCCTAATAGGCGCTGCAACCAGGATTTGCGTTCTTTCGGAGCTGCGTCGGGTTTCGTCGGCCGCATTGCGCCGGAAGGGTCGTTCTTGCCTCCGTAGAGGGACTCGAGTTCGGCGAGACAATATCCTCCCTCGTTTTCAACGGAGAGTTCGAATCCGGCCTCTTGAAGCATTCTGGCATTGTCCCGACTTTCGGCCGACAAGGTGGCGCCTGCTGCAGTCAAGGTGCGCAGAGCCGCTGTCCGATAAACCTGGCTGTAGCATCGGTCGCTATACATGGCCAGCTTCGGCTTCTCCTCAAAACCACGGAGGACGCGGATCAGTGCCAGAGCGATCAACGCGGGCAACTGGGTACCCCCGGGAAGAATCCAGAGGTAGTCACCATGCACACGGTCCGAAATCGCTTCCATATCCGCTGGTCCGGGTTTTTCCATAGCCAGACACTTCACGCCCAGCGATTCTGCGAAACTTTCGGCCTGGCCATCACCGGATGGGCCCTTCAGCCGCAGCCATAAAATTTCGCTGAGCTCGAACCGCCACAGGTGAATGAATCCGGGGCTCTGCATCTGTTGGCGAATGTCGGCAAGCCCCTGCAGGGTTCGCCCGTGCGCTGGCAAGCGCAGGTTCATAAAGCGCTCGACCTCGCGCTCGGCAGCAGGGTCAAGAGCAACCCCCGTCTCACCGCGTCGCAGGCGCACGCAGACTTCTTCCGGCGTGTGGAAAGACCTCTTAAGCCGCTCCACGCAGTTTTGCCACTGCTGCGGGTGGTTGCGTATCACCAACTGCCCCAAGTTCTCGCCGGGCAGTGGTTTCGGGCGGCGCAGTCCCGGGGGGAACCCAGACACGAGTGCGGTCAGTGTGGGCGGATTCATTTTGACCTCCGGATCTCCCATTGCTTCGGTCCTGCGAAAGCCGACTCCGCTTCAGACTTCTGCCGTCAATTGCTGGACTTCACCAAACAGGCGACCGATGGCCTGGTGAAGGTGCGGCGCCAGCGTGCCTGTCCAAAATCGGGTTTGCGTGCGGGCGTCGGGTCCGGCAAGTAATAAAAGGTGTTCGAGGTCGCTATCGAGCCGGGCGACGGCGTCGTAGGTTTCCTGGCTATGAAAGAAGAGTCGGCGCGCGAGCAAAATCTGCAATTCCGCGCGGATCTGCGCGAGCAGGCTGCGTTCTTGTTCGCGGAGCGGCTGGCCATCGGCCAGCGGTTTCAGATGCTGCTCGCAGGCGTGCACGACCTCGTCGGTGCGGCGGAGGTGCCTCAGACATTCGATGCGGTGGTAGCTGGGATCTTCGGCATCGGTGACATAGCCATCGGCGGGCAGGGCGTAGTAACGCTGAAGTTCCCTGAGATGATCGACCCGCAACTCCTCGGTCCGATGGAACGAATTGAGCGCCTCAAGAAAAGAGTGCAATTCACGAACGTTGCCGGGCCAGCGCATAGCGCACAGCTCCTTCAGAACGTCGTCGTCAAGTCCGCCTTGATCGCGGCGCAGTTTCCTCCAGTGGGCTTTGGCGAGCAAGGCGACATTGCCAGGATCGCTGCGTAACGGGGGCGCATAGATCACGAGCTGACGCAGCCGGTAGTACAGGTCTTGCCGGAATTGTCCCGCCTGCATCATGGCGTAAAGATTGCGATTGGTGGCGGCGATGATGCGTGCACGAACCGGAATCTCGTCGGTGCCTCCCAGCCGCCGGATTTTCTGTTCCTGCAAAGCGCGCAAAATCTTTACCTGATGGTTCGGATTGAGATCGCCGATCTCATCTAGAAACAACGTAGCGTTCCCAGCGAATTCCCACAGCCCGATTTTGGAAGTGGTCGCACCAGTAAAGGCCCCGGGCATATGCCCGAACAGTTCCGATTCCAGCAGTTCGCCGGGGATAGCGCCACAGTTCACTTCAACAAACCGTTCCCGCTGCGATTCGACCTCGTGAATGGCGCGAGCGATGACGCTCTTGCCGGTTCCAGTCTCACCCAGGATCAGTACCGGCAGTTCGCTGGTTCTGGCGCGCAGGATCATTTGCCGCACGAATCTGTACTCCAGGGTTTCGCCGAGGAATCGCCGGGAAAGCTCTTCCGGGACGGGCCACTCTTCCAACTGTAGCGGCAGAGCAGCCGGGACAGGATGAACCGAGGCCTGCAACTCACGGCTTTCCGTACCGCCCCCCATCTCATGGAAGATTCGCTCGCTGGCTCC
>JBEKWZ010000674.1:0-3260 GCA_049512555.1 Candidatus Sulfotelmatobacter sp.
GCATTTGAAGAAGGCCCGTGGGCAACGACCACCGCGCAGGAACGCGGCCGCGTGCTCTTCCGCCTAGCCGACAAAGTCCGCCAGAATTTGCCGGCGCTGGCTGAACTCGAGTGCCGCAACACCGGCAAGCCGATTGTCGAAGCCGAGTTCGACGTCAACGACGTCGCCACGTGCTTCGAATATTACGGCGGGCTTGCTACCAAAGTCGTGGGCTATGTGAATCCCGTTCCAGACAACGCGATGAGCTTGACGCTCAAAGAGCCGGTGGGCGTTGCTGGACAGATTATTCCGTGGAATTATCCGCTGCTCATGGCCGCTTGGAAACTGGCGCCCGCGCTGGCCGCCGGTTGTACTTGCGTGCTCAAGCCGGCCGAGCAGACTCCCCTTACTGCTCTTGAACTGGCGAAACATTTCGCAGATTGCGGCCTGCCGCCGGGAGTCGTCAACGTGATTACCGGCTTTGGGGAAACTTGCGGCGCTCCGCTGGTGCAGCACCCCGACGTCAACAAGATTGCTTTCACAGGCAGTGCTGCCGTTGGCAAGATTATTGTGAAACAGGCTGCCGACACGGTGAAGCGGGTCACGCTGGAACTCGGAGGCAAGTCGCCCAACATCTTTTTTGCGGATGCTGATTTCGAGGCCGCGATCGACGGCGCCTTGTTCGGCGTCTTCATCAATCAGGGTGAAGTGTGTTCGGCGGGCAGCCGGATACTGGTGCAGAAGACAATCTATAAAAAGTTTGTTGAGGCGATGACGGAGAAAGCCAAGAAAATCAAGCTCGGTCCTCCACTCGAGCGCGAAACCAAGATGGGGCCGCTGGTCAGCAAAGAACAATACGACCGTGTGAACTCCTATCTCGAAATCGGCAAGAGGGAAGCAAAGCTTGCGTCGGGCGGCGGGCGGCCCGAAAAATTCGCTAAGGGTTATTACGTACAGCCAACGATTTTCTACGACGTGACCAACAATGCGCGCATTGCCCGCGAAGAAATCTTCGGCCCGGTTGCTGCGGTGATACCGTTCGAAGACGAAAAAGATGCGCTGAAGATCGCCAACGACTCTCCTTACGGCCTGGCCGCCGCGGTTTGGACGCGAGACATTTTCAAGGCCATGCGCTCAGTAAAAGCGCTGCGCGCCGGCATCGTCTGGGTCAACCACATGCAGCCCACCTACGTCGAAGCGCCGTGGGGAGGCTATAAACAATCCGGCTTCGGTCGGGAGCTCGGGCCCTGGGGCATTGAAGAATATCTCGAGACCAAGCAGGTGTACATTAACTTGAATGAAGCGCCGATCGGCTGGTACTGAGAAACATTGGCCAGTCTCCAGTGAAACCGGACATGGCTTGCCTCGACTGAGAACTGAGGACCGAGAACTGAGAATTACGATGTCGACTATTCAACTTCGCACACCGATCCCCGGCCCGAAATCCCAGGCTCTCTCCGAGCGCCGCGCGAAAGCCGTGCCCCGCGGGCTTTCTCACGGGACACCGATTTACGTGGCCAAGGCGGAAGATGCTTGGCTCGAAGATGTTGACGGCAACCGCTATCTTGATTTCGCCGGCGGCATCGGATGCCTCAACGTTGGGCATCGTCAGCAAGCTGTCGTCGATGCAGTGAAAGATCAACTCGACCGCTTCCTGCACACCTGCGTGCAGGTTACTCCGTACGAGAGCTACGTGCGCCTTGCGGAGCGCATGAACGAGGTCACACCGGGCAAGTTCGCGAAGAAGACGATCTTTGTGAACAGCGGCGCGGAGGCGGTCGAGAATGCGGTGAAGATTGCGCGGGCTTATACCAAGCGCCCGGGCATCATCGCGTTTGAGGACGCGTTCCACGGGCGCACGATGATGACGCTCGCGCTGACCAGCAAGACACATCCTTATAAAGCTGGATTCGCGCCGTTCCCGGGTGAGGTGTATCGCGTCCCGTTCGCCTACTGCTATCGCTGCTCCTACAACCTGAAGTATCCGTCGTGCGATCTTTATTGCGCGCGCCATCTCGAAGACACGTTCAAGCGCGTGGTGGCGAACGAGGAAGTGGCAGCGGTGATAGCCGAGCCGGTGCTCGGCGAAGGGGGATTCGTCGCACCTCCGCCGGATTATTTCCAGGTGCTGATTGAGTTGTGCCACAAGCACGGCATCCTCTTTATTGCCGACGAAGTGCAGTCGGGTTTCGGGCGCACGGGATCGCTGTTCGCCAGCGAGCGCTACGGTATTGAACCGGATCTTCTGGTCACGGCAAAATCTTTGGGCGGCGGATTACCCCTGGCCGGCGTTACTGGCCGCGCCGAAATCATGGATGCTCCCGGCATTGGCGGCCTGGGCGGAACCTTTGCGGGCAATCCGCTGTCGTGCGCCGCAGCCTTGGCGGTTCTCGATTTGTTTGAACGCGAGAATCTGCTGGAACGGGCCAACGAACTTGGCGACCGGTTCCAGCGTCGCGCGCGCGAGTGGCAGTGCCGATGGCCGGTCATTGGTGACGTGCGCGGTCTCGGCGGCATGCACGCCATCGAGCTGGTGCAGTCGCAGGATACCAAGGCACCCGCCGCCGATGAGACGAAGAAGATCACGAAATATTGCTACGAACACGGCCTGATAACGATCACGGCTGGTTCGTACTCGAACGTTATCCGCGTGCTTGTGCCGCTGGTGATTACGAACGAGCAAATGGACGAAGCGCTGGCCGTGCTTGAATCTGCGATCGCTGCTGTGTGTGACCAAAAGGGCGCGGTCGCGCAGTTGGTGTAATCAGAATGGTCATTCTGAGCGAGGATTTGCCTTCGCGCGCTGAGCGCGAAGCCAAACCGCAGTCGAAGGATCCCTATAGCGGTATCATTAGTTGCAGGCCAAGGGAATTCGCGCGACGCACTGCGACTTGGCGCAAGAATTCTTCGCGATAGCAGAGGTATCCCTATGAGCGTAGCCGCACCTCCCGCCATCAAACTGACGAACTACAGTAACGGTCAATGGACCGAGTCGCGCGCGTCCGAGTGGCGCGACGTGGTCAACCCGGCAACGGGCGAAGTGCTGGCCAGTGTGCCGCTGGCCGACGCCGCGGAAGTCAACGCGGTCGTCGAGGCCGCAGCCGCAGCGTTCCCCGAATGGCGCCGCACTCCGCCGGAAGACCGCATCCAGCCGCTGTTCAAGCTCAAGATGCTGCTCGAAGAGCATATCGACGACATCGCCCGCATCATCACCATGGAAAACGGCAAGACGTTCGCGGAGGCGAAGGCTGAAATGCGACGGGCGATTGAAAACGTCGAGG
>JBEKWZ010000675.1:0-3260 GCA_049512555.1 Candidatus Sulfotelmatobacter sp.
CAATATGGCAAGAACCTGAGCTCGCAGCCCTTCCTCAGTGGCGCCAGAATCAGTTTCAAATTCACCGAGAACTTCGAATTCAGCATGTCGAAGACGACGATTTATGGCGGCCCTGGCAATCCGCTGACCGGGAAAACATTTCTGCAGAGTGCGGCAGGCATTCACATCAATGGTGAGCCTCTGGGAGACGGCCGCAGCGTCGCAGACTTTTCGTATCGCATTCCGAAGCTGCGCAACTGGCTGACGTTATACGGCGAGGGCTTCAGTGAAGATGAAATCTCACCTCTCAACACTCCCCAAAAATCCGTCTGGCAAGGCGGACTCTATTCTGCTCGAATGCCGAAGCTTCCGAAGCTCGATTTGAGGCTGGAGGGTGGCTCGACCAGCCCGGTTGATTTTCCCAGTTGCAACGGCTGCTTCTACCACAACTTTCAATATGTGAACGGATACACCAATGGCGGCCAGCTGATGGGAAGCTGGATCGGCCGGGCCGCCCAGGGCGAATCGATCGCAAGTAATTATTGGCTCCGCGCGACCCGGAAAATTGGAATTGAGCTGAAGCATCGAAAAATCGACAGTCAGTTCCTGCCGCAGGGCGGAACGCAGAACGATGTGCAATTGAACTCAGACTTCCTGCTTCGATCGGGATTCCGATTATCAGGTGTCTTGCAGTACGAACGCTGGGAGATACCGCTGCTGGCGGCGAGCCCACAATCGAACATTACCGCATCATTTGAGATCAGCTACCTGCCGAAGGTGGGGAGAAAGTGAAACTCCCGAACTAACGTCAACCTGAATCAACCTCAATGTGAATTACGGAACCACCAGCGTGATTGAGATTTGCCAATGCCCGGCACCCCGATTCGCGTAAAGCCCGACCATGAAATCGCGGACTCGACCGCGCTCATTGATCCGCATCGGATCAATGGTTTCGGCGAGCACGAGCCACAGACCGCGTTTAGCCGTCTTCGGCTCCTGCTGGATCAGCGGCTCTTCGTCCTCCGGGTCACGGCCTATGGACTGGCGCTGTCAACTCTGCTCGCATTTCTCCTCCCGGTTCGGTATGAGGCGCGTATGCAACTGATGCCCCCTGACAGCGAACTGAGTTCCGGCTTGGCGTCTTTGATGGCGATGAGCACTCGGAGCGGTGGTGGGGTCGGTTTGCTGGCCGGCGACTTCCTCGGTCTTAAAACCTCGGGAGCCCTCTTCATCGGGATTTTGCGCAGCGAGACCGTCGAAGATCGCATCGTCGAGACATGGGATCTCAAATCTGTGTACGGGGTGCGGCAAATGCAGAGCGCCCGACGTCAGCTCGAGGCAAACACGGAAGTGTCGGAAGACCGCAAGAGCGGGATCATCGTTATCCGAGTGACCGACCACAGTCCGCAAAGGGCGAAAGCAATTGCCGAATCTTACGTATCGGAGCTCAACCGGTTAGTGGTGGACCTGAACACATCTGCGGCCCACCGCGAGCGCGCCTTTCTGGAAGATCGTCTCCGCTCGGTCAAGCAGGACCTCGACGCTTCTGCCAGGGAGTTCAGCAAATTTGCCAGCGATAACACTGCGATTGACCTCAAGGAACAGGGCAAGGCGATGGTGGAAGCGGCGGCAACCTTGCAGGGTCACTTGATTGCGGCGCAATCGGAACTGGAGGGCCTGAGACAAATCTACGCCGACAACAATGTTCGCGTGCGCGCGGTGCGGGCACGAATTGAGGAGCTTGAGGCAAAACTGAAGCAGATGGGGGATGGCGATTTGTCGCCCGAGGGCACAGCCGGAAACAACAGCCTTTATCCCTCGATTCGCAAATTGCCCTTGCTGGGCGTGACCTACGAAGAACTGTATCGGGCCAACAAAATTCAGGAAACAGTGTATGAACTCCTGACCCAGCAATGCGAACTGGCCAAAGTGCAGGAAGCCAAAGAGACTCCGAGCGTCAAGGTGTTGGATGGCGCGAGGCTCCCGGAAAAGAAATCGTTCCCCCCGCGATTGCTCATCATGTTTCTGGGAATGCTTTTCTCGGCGATGATCGGCGCAGTTTGGGTGCTTGGAAAGGCTGGTTGGGACGGCCTTGATCCCGAACATCCCGGGAAACTGCTGGCGCACGATGCCTACACAATCGTTAAAGGGGACCTGGGGCTCGCCAGGAATGGGACGCGATTGCATCAGATGCGGGACAAACTTCTTTGGTTCAAACGCTCGACGAACAAACACGGCGAATAAACGGATCTGGTGTGTACGCCGGGCGCGCGGCCGGGCACATTGTGTAGTGATCGATTCGGATTCTGATTTGCCTATCCAATCTGCAAACTTTGAGGAAAGACTTATGAGAATTCTAGTTCTCGGCGGCGACGGCTATTGTGGCTGGCCTACGGCTTTGCACCTCTCCAACCGCGGCCATGAAATCGCCGTCGTCGACAGCTTTGTCCGTCGTTCCTGGGATCACGAACTGGGAGCGCAGACCCTGACGCCAATTCTTCCTCTGAGTGATCGGCTGCGAATTTGGCGCCGGCTGACAGGAAAAGAGATTGAGAGTTTCGTGGGTGACATTCTGGATTATGAGTTCTTGGCTCAAGTCATGAAGGACTTCGCGCCAGAGGCTGTGGTGCATTTTGCCGAGCAGCGGTCGGCCCCATACTCGATGATCGACCGCCAGCACGCCGTCTTCAGCCAGATGAATAATGTCGTCGGCACCTTGAATGTTCTGTTTGCGATCAAGGAATTTCAGCCTGACTGCCACCTGGTCAAACTGGGCACGATGGGAGAATACGGAACACCGAATATCGACATCGAGGAAGGCTACATTCGCATCCAGCACAATGGCCGCGAAGATGTCTTGCCCTTCCCCAAACAACCCGGGTCTTTTTATCACCTCTCGAAAGTGCATGACAGCCACAACGTCCATTTCTGCTGCAAAATCTGGGGCATCCGCGCCACGGACCTGAATCAGGGAGTGGTCTATGGCACGGTTACGGACGAGACTGCATTAGACGCGGGGCTGGTCAACCGGTTCGACTACGACGAAGTCTTCGGCACGGCTCTCAACCGCTTCTGCGTGCAAGCCGCGATCGAGCACCCCATCACCGTGTACGGCAAAGGAGGTCAGACGCGCGGGTTCCTGGACATTCGTGACACGGTGCGTTGCATTGAACTGGCCTGCCAGAATCCGGCTGGTCGAGGAGAGTTTCGAGTATTCAACCAATTCACCGAGCAATTCTCGGTGCTGGAACTCGCCGAGCTAGTGCGCGTCGCCGGCAAAC
>JBEKWZ010000676.1:0-3258 GCA_049512555.1 Candidatus Sulfotelmatobacter sp.
CCCGATCGTGGGGACGTTCTACGAAGCACCCTCGCCGGGCGCACCTCCGTTTGTGAAGACGGGAGACATGGTGGAGGTCGGGCAAGTTCTGTGCATTGTCGAGGCCATGAAGCTGCTTAATGAGATTGAGTGCGACGCGGCTGGGGAGATCGTTAAGAAGCTCGCGGTCAACGGGCAGCCGATTGAATACGGGCAGGATTTGTTCGTGATCCGGCCGACGAAGTGAAGCGGCGAGGATTCTTGCGGCGCGCTGGGTGCGCGCCGCTTTGTGTTTCCAGATGCCCTTGCTCGCGGTTGTCATTCCGAGCGGAGCGAGGAATCTGGGTTCTTGCCGGCTCCGGCAAAGACCGAGATCCCTCGCTCTGCTCGGGATGACAAGAAGGGGAGTGGCGAAGGCTGAGAGCTGAAGGCTGACAGCTGAGAGCTAACATCTGAACGCTGAATTTCATGTTCAAGAAAATTCTGATTGCTAATCGCGGGGAAATTGCATTGCGCGTGATTTGCGCGTGCAAGGAGCTGGGCATCCGCACGGTCGCGATTTACAGCGAGGCCGACCGCAACTCGCTGCCTGTACGCTTTGCCGATGAGGCCATCTGCATTGGGCCGCCGCAGCTCGCGCTCAGCTATTTGAATATCCCCGCAGTTATCAGCGCGGCCGAGATTGCCAACGTGGAGGCAGTGCATCCCGGCTACGGGCTGCTGGCGGAAAACGCCAACTTTGCCGAGGTGTGCGAGACCAGCGGGATCAAGTTCATCGGGCCCCGGCCGGAAGTGACACGGCTGATGGGCGAGAAGGAAAAAGCACGCACGGCGATGAAGCAGGCCGGAGTGCCGATTCTGCCGGGGTCGGACGGCATCATTGCTTCCGACGGCGAGGCGATTGAGTGGGCGCGGCAGGTGGGCTTTCCGGTGATCGTCAAGGCTTCGGCGGGAGGCGGCGGTCGCGGCATGCGCATCGTTCGCAACGAAGAGGAGTTGCCCGCGCTGTTTAAGGCGGCGCAGGCGGAAGCGGCGGGAGCGTTCGGCAACGGCGATCTCTACATGGAGAAATATGTGGAGCATCCCCGGCACATTGAATTTCAGGTGCTGGCCGACGAGCACGGGAACGTGGTGAGCCTGGGCGAGCGCGAATGCTCGATCCAGCGCCGGCATCAGAAACTGCTGGAGGAATCGCCCTCGACGCAGGTTACGCCGCAGTTGCGCGATGAGATTGGCGCGGTACTGTGCAAGTCGCTGGCGGCGATCGGATATTCCAACGCCGGAACTATCGAATTTCTGATGGACCAGGACCGGCGGCTGCACTTCATCGAGATGAATACGCGCATTCAAGTGGAACATCCGGTGACGGAGATGGTGACCGACGTTGACCTCGTGAAAAGCCAGATCCTGATCGCGGCGGGCGCGCGCATGAGCGACGTGCTGATGGGGCCGATCGTCCATCGCGGGCATGCGATCGAATGCCGCATCAATGCCGAGCATCCCGAGAAGTTCACGCCGTCGGCGGGGAAGATTACCGCTTTCCATCCTCCGGGAGGAACGGGCGTGCGGGTCGACACGGCCGCTTACGCCGAGGGTGTAATTCCGCCGTATTACGATTCGCTGATCGCCAAACTGATCGTGCGCGGCAAGGACCGCAGCGAGGCGGTTTCGCGCATGGCGCGGGCGCTCGAGATGTTCATCGTCGAGGGCGTGTACACCACGATCCCGCTGCACAGAAAGATTCTGGCGGATGAGGATTTCCGGGCGGGGAAGATTGATACCGGATTTATTGAGCGGTTTCTGGCAAAGAACACAAAGTAGCGACAACGCTTGTGGAGCGGCGGACGCCCTCGTCCGCTGAGCCAGTGGCAAACTCTAGACGGGCGGCATTCGTGGTGCTACCCCCCCGGACGAGGGCGTCCGGGGCTCCACGAGCATTTTTCTGGCTGACGATGCGATTGGGGTGCTGACAAATGTATCTCTGTGCATGTCTTATTAGAGGAAGGAGGGATTGCTATGAAAGCCTGCAAAGTCGCGATCTTCGCAATGTTTTTACTGGGCGCTCTTTCGGTCGTTCCACTTCTTGGCCAAACAACTGACAATCCCGCGAACCTGCCTCAGCGCGATGGGTCACACGACTTTGACTTTCTTATCGGCGATTGGAAGGCGCATGTCCGCCGGCTCCCGGAGCGGCTCAATAATTCCAATGTCTGGATCGAGTACGACGGATTCTCGAACCACAAGAAGATCCTCGACAGCAACTCGAACTTCGAAGAGTTTGAGGTAACCAGCACCGACAAGAAACTTCACATTAAAGCGCAGACGCTTCGCCTCTACAATCCCACTTCGCATCAGTGGAGCATCTATCTCGTCGACGTTAACAATGGGACTCTTGGCCTGCCTCCCGTAGTCGGCGGCTTTACTGGGAATCGCGGCGAGTTTTTCGATCAGGAAGACTACAAGGGCCGCGCTATTCTGGTGCGCTACATGTGGCTCAATATTTCGCCCACGTCTGCGCGCATGGAGCAGTCTTTCTCGCCGGATGGCGGCAAGACCTGGGAAGTCAACTGGATCTGCGAGCTTTCGCGATAAGATCGCTCGCGGCGAATAGCGCATGATAGTCCTTCCCCGGTTATATCCGATCCTCGATGCTGGTTGTTTTCCTGACGCTCTCGGTTTGATTGCTGCGGCGGAGGAACTCGCTGCTGCTGGCGTGACTCTGATTCAATACCGCAACAAATCTGGGAATGCGAAGGTGATGCTGGAGCACGCGAGAGAGCTAAAGAATCATCTGGGCTCCCACTCTAACGGCGCAAAAGACGCGCCGTTAGAATGGGCCACCCAGGGCCCGGTTCGGCTGATCATGAATGATCGGGCCGATTTGTGTCTGGCTGCGGAGTTTGATGGCGTGCATGTGGGGCAGGAGGATTTGTCTCCTGAATCGGTGCGGAAGATCATTGGGCCGGGGCGATGGGTGGGGGTTTCGACGCATAATCCTGAGCAGCTTCGCGAGGCCGATCTGACTTCCGCGGACTATCTTGCCATCGGGCCGGTGTTCGCGACTTCGAGCAAGGATAAGCCCGATCCAGTGGTGGGCCTCGAAGGCGTGCGGCGGGCGCGGGGCTTGACCGGGAAACCTCTGGTGGCCATTGGAGGGATCACGCGAGGCAATGCTGCCTCGGTGATTGAGGCCGGGGCCGATTCGGTGGCCGTGATATCCGATTTGTTACGGGAGCCGCGGAAATCAGCAGAGGAATTTTTCCACATTCTGAGGTAAAG
>JBEKWZ010000677.1:0-3256 GCA_049512555.1 Candidatus Sulfotelmatobacter sp.
ATATGAGAGCGACCGGTTTCGGCTGATGCTCTACGACCGCAAGACGGGTGAGAAGAAGAACCTGACGGAGGATTTTGATCGTTGGGTGGGAACGTTCACGTGGGCACCCGACTCCTCGACGCTATATCTCTCAACCGAATATCAGGGAGGAAGCCCTATCTGGCGAGTGAGTTTGGGAGGCAAGATGCCGGAGCCCGTTCTTACCCCGGCTCACTTTACGGATGAGCCAACGCTTACAGGGGACGGCAAGAGAATTGTGCTTACAAGAATGTTCCTGTCACGGCCTAGTGAAATCGCAGTCTTAACGCTAGGGCAGTCATACGCGGACCTTCCCTCTCCGGAGATTTCCTCACTTGCGGAGCAGTTCTGCTCATCATCGCCGGTGTTCAAACATGTTTGTGGCGATTTGAGACCGCTCACCCA
Source organism: Candidatus Sulfotelmatobacter sp. (assembly GCA_049512555.1). GTDB lineage: Bacteria > Acidobacteriota > Terriglobia > Terriglobales > Acidobacteriaceae > Sulfotelmatobacter. The sequence continues at coordinate 424 of JBEKWZ010000677.1, forward strand.
TCTCAATGATGCTCTCCTCTCGCGGATTGAGATGCAATCGCTCGAGTCTTTCTGGTTCACCGGTGCCCACGAGGACAAAGTCGAAGGCTTCCTCGTCAAGCCGCCGAACTTTGATGCTGCGAAGAAATATCCCGTGAAATTTCTCATTCACGGCGGGCCGCAGGGGGCTTGGGGAGACGACTGGAGCTATCGCTGGAATCCGGAGCTATTTGCGGCGCCAACTTCATCGACGCCCAGCGGATACGTGGTCATCATGATCAATTTCCACGGCTCGACCGGGTATGGGCAGAAGTTTATTGACGCCATCAACGGCGACTGGGGCGGGGCTCCGTTTGAAGACCTGATGAAGGGGCTCGACTATGCGGAGGCGCATTACGGTTTTATTGATAAAGACCGGGAGTGCGCGCTGGGCGCCAGCTACGGCGGATACATGGCCAACTGGGTGCTCGGCCATACCGACCGCTTCAAGTGCATCGTGTCGCACGACGGCATGTTCAACGCCGAGTCGGCCTGGGGCACGACCGAAGAACTTTGGTTCAATGACTGGGAGTTCAAGGGCACGCCTTACGACAATCGCGCGGCGTATGAGAAGTGGTCGCCGCATCAGTACGCCAAGAATTTCAAGACACCGACTCTCGTGATTCACGGGCAGCGCGATTACCGGCTCGACGTGAGCGAAGGCTTCCAGCTTTTCACCACGCTGCAGATGGAAGGCGTGCCGTCGAAGATGCTGTATTTCCCGGACGAAGGGCACTGGGTGCTGAAGCCGCAGAATTCGCGGCTGTGGTACCAGACGGTGAATGATTGGGTGGATCAGTGGACGAAGTAGAGCGGGTTTCCGCAATCTGGCCTCCGGAACAGCACGAAGCCTTGACTCCAGCTTGCACGCACGGGAAGGGCACGGCTTTCAGCCGTGCCGCTGCGAAGTGAAATGGTGGCGGCTTTAGCCGCTGAGGGTTTGTTACGCTGGCCCCAGCGGCTAAAGCCGCGATCAATTTGGGCGCTTTACGGCACGACTGGAAGTCGTGCCCTTCCCGATTCGAATGAAGGTGCTTCGAACGAAGCCGATCCGACGAAGGCACTTCGAATAAAGCCGACTGGAACGACGCTTTTGCGGATCTGTCATCCTGAGCGAAGCGAAGGACCTATGCAGTCCACGGCAATTGCATAGGTCCTTCGCGGCAAAGGACGCCGCTCAGGATGACGGCGCTGAGGTCCGGTTGCAAGTTACTTCCCTAGCCTAACGCGGCGTCGAGGGTTTTCAGCAGATCGGCTCTAGTGAACGGTTTTTCCAGGAGGCGGATGCCGCTGTCTAATCCCTGATTCGTGACCAACTCGCCGGTGTAGCCCGACATGTAAATCACTTTCATCGTGGGATGGGAGTCGATGAGGCGCAGCACGAGTTCGGGACCGTTCATGCCTTTCATCACGACATCGGTGAGGATGAGGTCGATGCTTGGTTTGTTTGTGCCCGCTTGCTCGGAGCCCGCGCGGTCGGAGCCAATCACCTGCAGAGCTGATTTTCCGTCTTCGGCTTCCAGAACTTTGTAGCCGTGCTCTTCCAGCATTTTTCGCGTCAGCCGGCGCATGGTGAGGTCGTCTTCGGCCAGCAGAATTGTGGTGCCGTCCCGCCGCGGTGGCAGAGCCTCGGCCTGAGCCTCAGATGCCAAGCCTAGCTTGTGTTCGGCGCTGGGCAGGTAGATCTTGAACGTGCTGCCGTGTCCGATCTCGCTGTAGACCCAGACGTGGCCTCCGCTCTGCTGGACGATGCCGTAGACCGTCGCCAGGCCGAGCCCGGTGCCCTTGCCCATTTCTTTGGTGGTGAAGAAGGGTTCGAAAATGCGGGAGCGAGTGGTCTCGTCCATGCCGGTTCCGCTGTCGCTGACGGCCAGCATGACGTAGCGGCCGACGCTGATCGGGGGATGCTCGCGGGCAAACGATTCGTCGAAATCGAATACGGCGGTTTCGAGAATGAGCTTTCCGCCGTTTGGCATAGCGTCGCGCGCGTTCACGGCCAGGTTGATGACGATCTGATCGAGGTGTCCGGGGTCGGCTTCGACGATGGCCGTGGCCGCTCGCGGTTGCAGAACGATCTCAACGTCATCTCCCATGAGCGGGCGCAGCAGCTTGGTCACTTCCTGGAGACGCTCGTTCAAGTCCAGCAGCTGAGAATGCACCGGCTGCCTGCGGCTGAAGGCCAGCAGTTGGCGGGTGAGGGAAGCGCCGCGCTTGGCTGCCTCGCGAATGTTGTCGATGTACTCGACGCTGTTGGCGTCGACACGGCTGCGCAGAAGTTCCGAACAGGCGGTGACGATGCCGAGCAGGTTGTTGAAGTCGTGGGCCACGCCGCCGGCCAGGCGGCCGACGGCTTCCATTTTTTGTGACTGGCGCAGCTGGTCTTCAATTTTTTTCTGGGCGGTGATGTTGCGCGCGATAGTGGACGCCCCGACCACTTTGCCATCAGCATCGTAGATGGGTGACACCGAAATCGAGACGTGCAGATTGCGCCTGTCTTTGGTGACGCGCACCGACTCAAAGTATTCGACGCGCTCGCCGTTGCGGATCTTTTGCAGGATGGCGGGAATCTCGTCTTCGCGCTCGCGGGGAGCGAGCACTGAAATCGGCCGGCCAATCATTTCCTGCGCGGTGTAGCCGTAGATCTGCTCCGCGCCTTTGTTCCAGTGGGTGACGATGCCTTCGAGATTCTTGCCGATGATGGCGTCTTGCGAGGAATCGACGATGAGCGCGAGGCGGTTCTGCGAGTCGCGCAGCTCCCGGGTTTTTCTGCGGTCGAGTTCCTCGTTGACCCGGCGCAGTTCCTCTTCGATGCGCT
>JBEKWZ010000678.1:0-3254 GCA_049512555.1 Candidatus Sulfotelmatobacter sp.
ACTCAGCGAAGTCACTCAGATCAATCAAACCCTGCAGCAGTTCGCCAGCGCAGCCTCGGGCTCGACCGGAGGCGCGGGCACAACCGCAAACGCGAACACGGCTGCAGCCGCGAGCTCAAATGCAGGAAGTCCGGCCACGAGTCTTCCCAATTCGAGTTCCTCCAGTTCGCCGAACCCGGTGGCCGCCGCGTCGCCGGCGGCCATGGTTTCCGCGGCAGCCGCTGCGGCGCAGGCCGCGATTCCGAACTTCATGCCACCCGCAGCATCCATTCTCAATCACCAGATTCAAGGAGTGTTCTAAATGCCGAATTTTTCCATTCCACTGTCCGGACTGACCGCCGAATCGACCGCTCTGTCAGCCATCGCCAACAACCTCTCCAACCAGAACACCACGGGATACAAAGATACCAGCGTGTTGTTCAGCGACTTGTTCTATCAGAATCTGGGAACCACCGGATCGGGTGATCCGATTCAGGAAGGAGCCGGCACCGAGGTCAGCTCTATGCCCTCGCTGTTCACTCAGGGCAGCGTAAGCGCCACCGGCGTGCCCACCGATGTGGCCATTGAAGGCGCCGGATTCTTCACGGTGCAAAATGCCAACGGCTCCTTCGATTACACGCGGGCCGGCGATTTTACGGTCGACAATAGCAACTATCTGGTCACGTCACAAGGACAGCAAGTCCTCGGCTATCCCGCAGTCAATGGCGTGGTGAACACGGGCGCTGGAATCGGGCCGCTGCAGCTCGGTGCCGGGACCATCAGTCCGCCGGTTGCCACCGGCAACGTGGAGCTTACGCTCAATCTGAATTCGTCCACGCTTCCCACCGACACCCCCTATTCGACGCCGATCACGATCTATGACTCGCTCGGGGCCCCTCACATCTTGACCGCGACCTTTACCAACACCGGACCCAATACCTGGGGTTATAGTTTAAGTATTCCGGCCACCGATCTCACCGCACCCGCCACCGGAGTTCTGGCCACCGGTACCCTGACCTTCAATGGAAATGGCGTCCTGACCGGGGACACGGCCACCACTGGCGGAACCGTCACGGGAACTCTGTCGGACGTCACCGGAATTCCCATCACCGGGCTGGCCGATGGCGCGACCAACATGACGTTCAACTGGAACGTGCTCAACGGGACCAGTCCCGTGCTCACCCAGGTGGCGGCTCTCGACAGCACAACCTCGGCCAATCAGGATGGCAACAGCAGCGGTTCGCTCACCAGTTTTGCCATCGGCTCCGATGGCACCATTACCGGTTCGTTCAGCAACGGCTCCACCGAGGCCCTCGGACAAATTGCCCTGGCCAGCTTCGCCAACAATAACGGACTCGAACTGAACGGCAACACCGATTTCACTCCGACTCTGGCCTCCGGCCCGGCCGTGGTGGGAGTGCCGGGTGCGGGTGAACTGGGAACCCTGTCAGGCGGTTCGCTGGAACTGTCGAACGTCGACATTGCCACCGAGTTCGCCAACCTGATCGTCGCTCAGCGGGGCTTTGAAGCCGACGCTAAAGCCGTCACCACTTTCGATCAGATCACGCAAGACACGATCGCGTTGAAACAGTAGAGTCGCAGCCGACGCGCAATGTGGCTCCGGCGACACTTCTCCCGCCGGAGCCACTTTGATTTCTTGCAATTCTTAATGAGAACCTCCTCATCGAGACGGGAGCGCCCGTCACGAATCCAACTCCCTTTCTAATAGCTTCGGGCTGCTGATCTCCGGTACTGCTGATTCCAAGGGGCAAGCGCGCATTTCAACGAAAGCCGTCCCCCCTCCCTTTCGTGCGTGTCGGCGGTATGCGGATTGCTTTTCCCAACTGCATGCCGGATGAGGACAAGAAAATCTCGGATGACGGCAAGAAAGGGTCTAAGGGCCGGGTCTGGGGCGTGGTCGTTCTCCTCGTGGTCCTGGCGGGAGTTGGCATCTGGTTGTGGGCCGCCCGGAGCACTGAGTCTTCTCCGGAGGAAACGACCAAGGTGCGGTCCACTCTCCATCTGGAAACCTTCGTCCTCAACCTGGCCGACACCGACCAGCGCTCGTACCTGCGCGTGGGCATCGATCTCGGTCTGAGCCGGGAAGCCAAGCATGGGGAAGAACTGGCGCCCGTGGCCCAGGTGCGCGACGCCATTCTGGGCGTGCTGGCCGAGGCCAAAGTCGACGAGCTGATGACCGCAGCCGGCAAAACGAAACTGAAAGAAAACCTGCTGCACGCCCTGCAGGAACGCGTGCCCCGGATAGGCGTCGAGGAAGTTTATTTCACCGAGTTTCTGATCCAGCGCTGAGCAGCGAGCGAACCACCGAACGTAGCAACCCGAACTGAGGAACCAAGATCATGTCAGCAGCCGCACAAGCAACAATGTCCCCGGCCGACGCGCAGAAATCCCGGGAGGCAGCAGCACGAGCGAACGAGAAAGAGAAAAAAGATAAAGAAGACGCAGACCAGATCAGCAGCCAGCAGGAAGAGGCGCGCTGGCGGCCGGTGCTCGGCTTGCCCTGCCAGCTAACGGTCGATCTGCCTCTGCCGAGTTTTACGGTGGCCGATTTTCTCGGGCTGCGGCCAGGCTCGGTGCTGGGAACCAACTGGCGCCTGGCCCACGACATTCCGCTGCGCATCAACGGAACGCTCATCGCGTGGGGGGAGTTTGAAGGGGCCGGCAGCCGGATGGCGGTGCGGCTGACGGAACTGGCGTGACCGGGTGAATCCATCGTGAACAAAAGCATCTTGAGCAAAAAACATGTTGAAAAAGTTCGTTCTGCATAAAACCGCGGCCCGCCACGCCTCCGACGAATCGGCCCTAGCGACTTCTTTGCCGAGTGATCGGTGGCGGCAGTTGCGATTGCAGTTCCGATTCTGGTGGGAGCAATTCCGGAGGCTAAGCCGGCGCGCGCCTCGCCGTCTGCGTCTGTGCGACAGTTTGCCGCTGGGCGAGCGCCGTTTCGTGGCCGTGGTCGAGTTCGAGCGAGCGCGCTTCCTGGTAGGTGGAACAACTTCGTCGCTGGTGCTGCTGGCCCGCTTAGGAAACGGCCAAGCGTGGGACGGCAAAGACGCCAAGCCAGAACAAGGTCAAGGCCAAGAGAGAAACGAAAAAAAGGACAACCAGAAAGACGGGATTACCGCGACCGATCAGGCAGCGACTGAAGTCTCCGGGAGCGTGCAAACGTGAACTGGCTGCGACGTTTGTCCATCGCGGGGGCAGTGTTCTTCTTGCCGGCGGCCACAGCTTGGGCCGCGGCCCGGCCCCGGCAC
>JBEKWZ010000679.1:0-3250 GCA_049512555.1 Candidatus Sulfotelmatobacter sp.
ACTCCAAAAACCTGGCCTTCGCCAATTGGCTCGACGACAAGCGTGCGGTGGAGCACATCGCCCGCATTCGCGCTGCGGGCAAGCAAATCGAGGCCATCACGATTTTCGCCGGCATCGAAGTCGATATCCTCGCCGACGGCGACCTCGATCTCTCCGACGACGTGCTGGCGCAGATGGACCTCGTCATCGCCAGCGTGCACTCGGTCTTCAATCAGGAACCGGCGAAGATGACCGAGCGTTTGCTCAAAGCTATAGGGAATCCAAACACCTCGATCCTCGGACATCCCACCGGCCGTATTCAGTTGCGCCGCGACGCCTACGCCTTTGACATGCACGCCATCCTGACCGCGGCCGCGAAGCACAAGGTTGCCATGGAACTAAATTCCTATCCCGACCGCCTCGACCTGAACGACGTGCATCTCCGCCAGGCGAAACAGCAGGGCGTGAAGATCGTCATCAACACCGATTCTCACCACACTTCGCACATGGAAAAGATTCGCTACGGCATCCTGCAAGCTCGTCGTGCCTGGCTCACCATGGACGACGTGCTCAACACGCTGCCCGCACAGAAGTTCGCGAAGGCCATGAAGCACGCCTGGTAGACGCGTAGGCCGCCGAAAAAAGCGATGGAGCCCCGGACGCCTCGTCCGGGGTCGCGCACAAGCGTAGAATCAACTGATAACCGAACGCCATGCCCGATCAGCCCCCCGCCCCTCTACCGAATCCGCCAGAAGCCCCGGCTGTCTCCGCCGGCCCAACCATCCACATTGGCGAAGAGTTCGGCACCGCCAAGAAAAATCTTCCTCCTGCGAGAATTGTGCTGATCGCAATTGGTGCAGTGTTAGTCGTGGTTTTCATCGCGTCTTTTCTGAAGCGGGCCAAGCCCCAAGCCTCGGGCTCGCTCGACAATGTGGTCGCCGTAGAAATTCCGGGGCAGACCTCGACCATGGTCGCCTTAACCTTCACCATTCACAACACCAGCGACAAGATGCTCTACGTCCGCACCGTTCAAGGCCTAATCAAGGCACCCAGCGGAGACTCCATCGAAGACGCCCTCTCCGCCGTCGACTTCGATCGATACTTTCAGGCCTTCCCCGCTCTGAAGAACGGCGCGCATCCAGCACTCTCGCCAGAAGCCAAGATCCAGCCTGGCGAAACCGTCGTCCGAAGCATCATCGTAGCTTTTCCCGTAACGTTGGACGTGTTCCACCGGCGCGACTCCACCAGCGTAATCATCTGGCCTTATGACGAAACTGTGCCCGTGGTATTAACCCCGTAGGCAGTTCCGCTTGCGCAAATCCTCCTGAATGCGTTTCTATAACAGCATGGAAAATCTCCGGCATTCCTCTCGCGCAGTCGCGTTCGTCCTCACGCTCATTTTTGTAACACTCTTCGCCGCCGTTGCACCGGCCGCAAAACCGGGCAAATATCTTTTCTACGTCGGCACCTACACCGAGGAAAGCAGCAAGAGCAAAGGCATCTACGCTTACCGCTATGACCCCGCGACGTCCGAGATCACGCCGCTCGGCCTCGCCGCGGAAACCACGAATCCGTCCTTCGTCGCGCCCCACCCCAACGGACGTTTCCTCTATGCGGTGAACGAAGTCGGAAATTACAAAGGCCCGAACAGCGGCGGGGTGAGCGCGTTCTCGATTGATCGAGCCACCGGCAAGCTGACTTTCCTGAACGAAGTCGCCTCACGCGGCGCCGACCCCTGCTACATTACCGTCGACAAAACCGGAAAATACGTATTGGTAGCGAACTATACCGGCGGCAGCGTGGCGGTCTTCCCCGTGCTCGCCGACGGCAAACTCGGCGAGGCTTCAGCCTTCGTGCAACACATCGGCAAGGGCACGAACCCCGCACGGCAGGAAGGCCCGCACGCCCACTCCATCGATCTCTCATCCGACAATCGCTTCGCCATGGTCGACGATCTGGGCCTCGACGAGTTGCTGGTCTACAAGTTCGACAGCGCTAAAGGATCACTGACTCCGAACGATCCGCCGTTCACGAAGATTGATGCCGGATCCGGCCCGCGCCACTTCGTCCTTCGCCCCGACGGCAAGTTTGCCTACGTGATCAGCGAGATGGCGCACACCGTAACGGCGTTCTCGAATGACGCGGCCAACGGGCACCTGCAAGTCTTACAAACCGTCACGACTCTGCCCAAGGATTTCGCCGGCCGCAACGACGATGCGGAAATCGAGGTGCATCCCTCCGGAAAGTTTCTCTACGCCTCTAACCGAGGCGACGACAGCATCGCCATCTACGCGATCGACCAAAGTAAGGGGACGCTGACGCAAGTCGGAATCGTTCGTACCGGAGGCAAGGAGCCGCGCAGCTTCGAGATCGACCCGACGGGCACGCTTCTCTTCGCGGAGAATCAGAACTCGAATACTATCGTCGTGCTTAAGATCGACGCGAGAACCGGCCAACTGACGCCAACGGGAAAGGCACTGGAAGTAGCCTCGCCGGTCTGCTTGAAATTCGTCGCCGTGGAGTGATTGCCGTAGAGACGTAGCTCGCTACGTCTCTACCGCCAGCGTTCCGAATGATGGAGATGAGAAAGAGACGTTGCAAGCAACGTCTCTACGACTTCCTCTGAATGCCCTTCCGCCGCGCCAGGTGCGTATTCGCATCCGGTTTGATCTCGTCATACTTCAGGCACGAGATCGATCCATCCACTTCCAGCACCGCCAGCGCAACCTGGTCACAGCTGTTGATGCCGTGCTCGCGCAGTGCGCGGTGCAGCTCGTCCATGCTGACGTGTTCCCGCGCCATGTGCTCTTCGATCAGTTTGCCGTCATGCACCAACAACGAGGGCTGGCCTTCAATCAGGCGCCGCAAGTGCCGGTTCCCGCCCGAAACATTGGCGACCAGATAATTCAAAATCAGCAGCGTCGAGGCCGCGACCGCGCCGCCCAGCAGCGAAGTGTCGGGCCCGGTCATCGCATTCTGCACGGAGTTCGACAGCAGGAGCAGCAACGTAAGGTCGAACGGGGTCATCTGCCCGACCTCACGCTTGCCGCTTAAACGCACCCCAATCAGCACCAGCAGATAAATCACGCCCGTGCGCAGCACAATCTGCAGCAGCACGTTGGCTCCGGGGAAAACGACTCCGTTCATCGTTGATTTCTCGGTTGGTTTCTCAGTTCTATTTTTCGATCGACATCTCGGCTAGTTCGCGCTCACCGGCACGGGAGCGCTCTTCGGCGTGCTCAAATATCCCGTGGCCTTGTTCTTGTCGACC
>JBEKWZ010000680.1:0-3235 GCA_049512555.1 Candidatus Sulfotelmatobacter sp.
GGCCGCGCCGGAATTCGCGAAAGGAGTCCACAACCATCCCATGCCAGGATAGCGCCGTAGCAATTCCGACTCGAAGCGTACCGGCTTTGCCAAGGGCTATCCGCTCGGCGCGCCGCCTCGCCTCGTCGACGTCTTGCAAGATACGTCGCGCATCTCCCAAAAACAATTTGCCCGCCGAACTCAATCGGACTCCTCGGGGCAATCGGTCGAACAGAAGGAATCCAATCTCTCTCTCTAAATCCTGGATCTGCCGCGACAGGGCCGGCTGGGCGACATGGAGGCGCTCCGCTGCTCGTCCGAAATGTTGCTCTTCTCCAACGCCGACGAAGTACCGCAAATGTCGAAGTTCCATTTGATACCCCCTAGGTATTAGATCGATCGGAACGAAATCTTGGACGTATCGATCATGATTATCGCAAATTAGGGGACATGAAAGCACTTGTCCTAAACACAGTGGGTCACGGGTTTGATTTCGAAGACGTGGAAATCGCCTCGCCAATGGGTCGTGAGGTTCTTGTCGACGTACAAGCGTCAGGCCTCTGTCATACGGACCTCTTGTTCGCCACTCACGATATCGTCCCTACGCCATCAGTCTTAGGTCACGAGGTCGCGGGGATCGTGGCAGCAATCGGTCCTGATGTCACGCATTTCTGTGTCGGAGATCACGTCGTAGGGTCTCTCGCGCAGTCGTGCGGAGGGTGCGCGCGATGTCTCGCTGGCCGCCCCTTCCAGTGCCAACATCCGGAGTCGACACTGCGTCGACCAAGCGATGCCCCCCGCTTGAGCCGCAACGGAGTTGGCTTGTTCCAGGGTTTCGGGCTGGGCGGTTTTGCCGAACAGGTACTCATCCACGAAAACCAGCTCGCTGTCGTTCCAAAGGAGATTCCCTTCGCCCAGGCTGCATTGCTCGGTTGCGGGGTCGTAACGGGCGCTGGCTCCGTCTTGAACACCGCGAACGTGAGCGCCGGTGACTCGGTTGTGATCTTTGGCGCTGGAGGGGTCGGCCTCAATGCCGTAAGCGGCGCGCGCATAGCCGGCGCTTCAAGAATCGTTGTGATCGACATCCAACAGAAGCGCCTCGACGCGGCCCGACGATTCGGTGCGACCGACGTCATCGACTCCACGAAGAGCAAACCCGTCGAAGCCGTGTGCGACCTGCTGCCAGGAGGTGCTGACCACGTCTTTGATTTTGTGGGACTGAAGTCGGTGGCCGAAGAGGGCCTCGGCATGCTTGGCGTCGGAGGTGGACTCTATCTGGTCGGCGTAGCAAAACCCGAAGTCGACATTAATTTGAACATCTTCGGCGCAATCGGTGGCCAGAAGCGCGTGGTCGGTGTGAATTTCGGCTCGACCAACGCGAAGCATGACATCCCGATGTACGCACAACTTTACCTGCAAGGCCGGATGAACCTGGACGATCTGGTTTCGAAAAAGATCTCGCTGCGCGAGGTCAATGACGGTTACGCGGCGCTGAAGGACGGCTCGCTCACGCGCGTCGTCGTTACTTCGTTCTGATTGTAGAAAACTCATATTAAGGAGACACACAATGGCAACGATGGAAGCAATCCCGGTGAGAGGCACGATCAAAACCATCACCACTCACTATATCGATGGAGCATTCGTTGAATCCCACGGCCGCGAAGTCATGGACATCATCAAGCCGACCAACGGCAAAGTGATTGCCCGCGTCACGCTAGGTGATGAGGAAGATACGCGGCGCGCGATCGCCGCGGCCAATCGCGCATTCGTCACTTTCGGCCGGACAACAAAGGAAGAGCGCGCGGGCTACCTGCGCCGCCTGCACGAGGCCGTCTCGGCGCGCATCGATGACCTTACGGCCGCGATGGTGGAGGAGTACGGAGGTGTTGTGCGGTTCGCAAGGCTTATCGTGCAATCGGGGATCGATGCTTTCCCAGCCGCAGAGAAGGGACTCGGCGAGCTGCCTTTGACTCGAAGTTGGGGCAAAACGACAGTCACCTTGGAACCGGTCGGCGTAGCCGGTCTGATCACCGCTTGGAACGCGAACGCGCTGTTCATTTGCCTCAAGCTAGCGTCGGCCGTCGCTGCTGGTTGTACGGTCGTGATCAAGCCCAGTGAGCTGAGCTCACTGCAGACGCAGGTGATGCTTGAATGTCTGGACGCGGCTAAGCTCCCCCAGGGAGTCTGCAATATCGTGATAGGCCGCGGTAATGTCGTAGGGGCCGAACTCGTGCGCAATCCCGACGTTGCGAAGATATCTTTTACGGGCTCGGTTGCCGTTGGCCAGTCGATCATGCGCGACGGCGCCGCCACGATGAAGCGCATCACGCTGGAACTGGGGGGTAAGTCGCCCACCATCCTGCTCGACGATGCGGCTCTTGAGCAAGCGATTCCGTCGGCTCTTGTGCTGGCCTTTATGAATAGTGGACAAGCCTGCGCCGCCGGGACACGGCTCCTCGTTCCGAAGAGCCGACTCGACGAGGTGAAGCGGGCCATCCGGGATGAGATGGGTGCCTACACCGTCGGCGATCCAGCTGATCCAAAGACCGCCGTCGGACCGATGGTGTCCCACAACCAATACGAGCGAGTGCAATCGTACATCCGCAAAGGTATCGAGGAAGGCGCAGAAGTCCTCGTCGGTGGCGAGGGCCATCCGGCAGGTTTTGAAGCGGGTTACTTCGTGAAGCCCACCGTTTTCGTCAACGTGAAAAACGACATGACGATCGCCCAGGAAGAGATTTTTGGCCCCGTTCTTTGTGTCATCAGCTATGACTCCGAGGATGAGGCAATCCGAATTGCCAACGACTCTAAATATGGTCTTCACTCCTGCGTGCTTGGGACCGACCTCCAGCGCGCGCGTCGTGTGGCCTCACAAATTCGGGCCGGGCGGGTCGTGATCAACGGCATGACGGACGATCCGCAGGCACCCTGGGGCGGATTTAAATACTCTGGCTTCGGCCGTGAATATGGCCAATACGGGATTGAGGCGTTTCTCGAAACCCGGGCCATACTTGAGTCTTAAGGAGCACTCTCATGAGCCAGCACCTGACAATCTCTCCCAGCGAGGCGGCCGACCGCCTCGCGATCCGGGAGCTCGTCGAAGCCTACGCGCACTGCGCCGATCGTCGTGATGCGAAAGGCCAGATGGCACTCTTTACTCCAGATACTCACTTCGTCGTGTACATGAACGCAAACGATCCGAAGCCTTCGCAGGAACTGCACTCGCGCGAGGCGTTGGCTCCAGTCTTTGCAGATT
>JBEKWZ010000681.1:0-3232 GCA_049512555.1 Candidatus Sulfotelmatobacter sp.
GGACCATGCGCCTCATACTCAGAAGCCCTCCAGAACGTTAGCCACCAGCGTGCGCGCAAAGTCCTGCGATAGGCGGCGGAAGGCGGGGGAATCTTCTTCGAAAAAACTGCTCAAATCCTGCGAGACTTCGTATTGCTCGCGGAACAGGTATGCGGGATTCTGGTACAGCACTTTACCGTTGCGGTCGGTGAGCACAACTTTCATGCTGACCACCACGAGAACGCTGGCTGCGCGGCCGGTCGCCGTGTCGTAGGTGAGCGGAGAAGCGGCGGTGGAGAGCACGGTGCCGCGCAAGGTGGCATCGGCGTCATCACTCGAATCGTTGAGAATGCGGTAGCGAGTGCGCGTGGTGAACTCGCGCACCACCGCCGCGGTCAGCATCTGCTCGATGCGGTAGGTGAGGGTCTCATTCTTAAATGCCGGAACCGCGATGGTCTTGACGGTGTCCGGAAGTTGCACAGCATGACCAGCCGTGTGGTAGCCACATCCGGCAGTTAGCATGCAAAAAGCCAACAGCATCAGCGTCGGCACGCGCGCCGCACGGGCGCTCATCGCACCGTCCCCGTCATGGCTTGAAACTTGCGTGTCATCGTCGAAACTTCCCTGTCACTGAATCTTCCCGGTGGGGCGCGAAGCGGTCATGCTCTCCGCGATTTCGACCGCGGTCAGGGCCGAGATGCGCAGATTATCGACGGCCGCCCACAACCAGACGCCATTGGGCTGCACGGGATCAAGCTTCAGCTCGAGTTGGACATCCGCCTGTCCGGCAGCACTCACGTTGCTGGTGGGATCTTCTTCCGCGCCAGGAATCGTCACATGATCTCCGGCCATAGCCAGAGACAACGCCGGCAGGTCGACGACGCTCTCCATCTCGAGAAAGACAGCCAGCGCGTAGCCGTGGAATATGGGAGCCTGCAGCAACAGGAGCGAAGGCTGGGGAGCAGTGTCTCCGGCAATCTTCCGATAGTGCCGCGTGATTCGGGATTCGACGGAATCAAGCGCAGGCTGTGACTTCTGCCCGTAGCGCGCGATCATATTGAAGGCGACCTGGGCATCGTAAACATCTTTGGGCAGCGCCTGGAATGAAAGCAGGTTCACGGTCTGCTGGTGCAGTTCGTCCATGCCGCGCTGGCCGTGTTCTGAAGCTGGTTCGAAAATCGTGGCCACAGCGCGCCGCACGGCCCCGGCCTTCTGAGCCCGCAAGAGCAGCAAAGCCAAGGTGACTGCGGCCGGATGCGCCGCCACACACGGCCCCGGCTGCAGTTCCGGCGCGGGGATTCGCGCGCGTTCGCGCTCGATCCACAGTGACCGAACACGGGCGCCGGGCTCGTTTTCCAAAGAGGAGGAGAGATCGATGATGACGCTGCCGGCGTCGCGCGCGTCTTTCCAGTTGGCGCGCGTGCACTCTTCGTCCGAGGCGAAAAAAGTGAAGTCGACGTGTTCAAACTGCTCGGCGCGCACTCTCTGGATAAAACTGATCTCATCGCCCATGGCCTCGAGTCGGCCCATGGCGTCGTCGTCGTCGAGTAGGCGGATATCGGCAGCGGGGAAATTACGTTCGCTGAGCATCTCGGCGACTTCCTTGCCCTTGAGCGAGCCCGCCCCAACGATGGCGGCGCGGTAAAGATTGCCCCGAACAGCCGCCGAATGCGGCGCAGACGCTGTCTTGACGGAGTCGTTCATTACCCCTGCGGAGCCTCCTTATGGGGCGGCGGTGGGGGATCGGTGCGGCGACGGAAGATCCATTGCAGCCGCCAGAAAATCCCCGAGACCATATAGAAGAGCGCAAGGCCGAAAAGAACTTTGCGGTGAAACAGAAAGATCAAGGCAAAAAGCGCCGCCATCAGAACGATGAGCCGAAACGGGTGCCGGGAACGAAAATCGATATCCTTAAAGCTATAGAAGCGCCAGGTGCTCACCATGAGATAGCCGATGGTCGTCACCATGGCGATCCAGGTCAGGGCCGTATACCAGGAGACGATGGGATCGCCGCCGGCAAAGTGAACCACGGCTGCGATCACGCCCGCGCCCGCCGGAATGGGGAAGCCAACAAAATATTTTTTTCCCGGGCGGCCGGGATTCGAGGGCTGCGGATTGCTCGTGATGTTGAAGCGCGCCAGGCGGCTGACCCCGGCGGTCAGGAACAGGAAGCTGGCAATCGCGCCCAACTGCGTCATCTTGATGTGCCACTCGGTGAGCAGGACGGCTGGCATCAGGTGAAATCCCCAGGTCCAGGCCAACAGCGCGGGAGCTACGCCAAAGGCGATGGCGTCGGCCAGGGAATCCAGTTCCTTGCCGAAATCGCTGGTCGTGCCCGTCATGCGCGCGATGCGACCGTCGAGCCCGTCGAACAGCACGGCGAACCCGATCGCCTTGGCCGAGTTGTCGAGGTGCCAGTACTCGGTGGCCGTGGCGTGCATGACCTCGAGCATGGCGTAGTAGCCCAGCGCCATGTTCGCGGTCGTAAACAGCGACGGGAGAATGTACATCCCTTTGCTGTGCCGGCCTCGATGTGTGGGGAGGGATGGTTCCATCAGTGCGCTCTCTCGCTGGTGGCGGCGCTTCCGGTGGCCGCCAGCTGGCTCTGTGCCTGTGGCAGATAGGCCAGCACGCTGGCGCCGCCTTTCACGCGGTCGCCGACCTTCACGTTGACTTTGGCCGAGGCATCGAACAGCACATCGACGCGCGATCCGAACTTGATCAGGCCCACGCGCTGGCCGCGCTCGAGGCGGTCGCCGACTTTGGGTTTGAACACGATGCGGCGCGCCAATAGCCCGGCAATCTGCTTGAAGATGACCGTCTGGCCGTCGCCGTCACCTTGCACCGTGACAATATTCTGTTCGTTCAATTCGGCGGACGTCTTATTCATCGCGTTCAAATACTGTCCACGCTGGTAGCGCACTTCGCGAATCACGCCCGCGATGGGCGAGCGGTTCACATGCACATTGAACACGCTGAGGAAAATGCTGAGCCGCGTCAGCTTTTCGTTGCCCACGGTGACCGGAGAAACGTCGGTGACTTTGCCGTCGCCGGGAGAAACCACCGCATCAGCATCCTGCGGAATCGCCCGCTCCGGATCACGGAAGAACCACAAAAAGAAAAACGCCAGCAGGCAGGGGATAATCGCCCACGCGGGATTGGTCAGCCAGCCGAGCAGGACCGCGGCGGCGATCAGAGGTAATGCGTAGAAGTAGCCATCCCGAACCATGAGAGCTTTTTATTATAGAGCACG
>JBEKWZ010000682.1:0-3229 GCA_049512555.1 Candidatus Sulfotelmatobacter sp.
CTACGAAATTCATGATGGCCGCGGCGAACGGGATGTGCGCCGCAGCGAATGCCGTCACGAAAGGGCTGCCAGAAACCGCGGACGATGCACCAGTCTGGTTCCACGGAACCAGCGTTACCATAATCGCAATCGCCAGCACATAGAACAAAATGAGCCGCCATACGATGCTCCTCATGGCGTGTGGAATCGTAGTTTCTGGATGCTCGGCCTCTCCCGCCGTGACCGCGATAATTTCTACTCCCATGTAGCTGGTGACGGTGATGGTGAGCGAAAGCCAGACTCCTTTCCATCCCGCCGGTAGAAATCCTCCGTGCTGAGTCAGATTGGCCAAGCCGATCGCATTCCGGGAACCAATCCCAAAGATCAGCGAAAGTCCCACAATAATAAAGACGGCGATGGCCGTTACTTTGATGGTCGCAAACCAATATTCAAACTCACCCAGGCGGTTCACCTGCATGGAATTGAGCGCCACCAGAGCGGCTGAAACCAACACTACCCAAATCCATTGCGGAACATTCGGAAACCAGAAAGAAATATAAATGCCTGCCGCAGTAACCTCAGCGCCGATAGCAATGATCTGCGCGACTCCGTAAGTGGCTCTGACCGAAAAACCGGCCCACGGGTTGAGGTACTTCTCCGCGTACACTCCAAAAGCGCCGGCGACTGGATGGACGACTGCCATCTCCGCCAGCGCATAGGACATGATGAGAGCGATGCCTGCCCCCAGAAGGTAGGAAAGAATCACGGCGGGCCCAGCCAGGCGAATCGTCACACTGCTTCCCAAGAACAAACCCACGCCGATGGCGCCGCCAATAGCCATCATGGTGAGTTGCCTTTGCCCCAACCGGCGCTGGAGACCTTCCGCCTCCGGCACGGGAGGCGCCTCACCGGCGAATGCGGCGCCGCCCGCCGAAGGGTGTTGATCAGTCATAATCTGCCGACGCCGGCAGCATCAAGGACCACAAGCTGGACCTGCGTGTCGGTCAGCATGACTCCTTTATCTCAGCCAGCACTCTTCCGAATCTGCGCACTTCCTGGACCGTGTTGTAGTGGACCAAGGACACTCGGACTACGCCACTCTCCAGGACAAGCCCGAGCCGCTTCATCAGTCGCGGGGTATACATATGTCCGTCGCGGGCGCCGATGTTTTGTTTCGCGAGTTCTTCACTGACCCTCGCCGGGGCTATATTCGGTACTGTGAAGCAGAACGTCGGCACTCGTTCACCGATGTGCTCTTGCTCCTTCACCCCGTAGACCACTGCGCCGCAATCGTTGAGCACCCGGAGCGTTTCGAGCGAGAGCGATTCTTCGTAGACCCGGATCGCCTCGAACGCACGCCGCAGCGCAGACCGCCTCGATTCTGATTTCGCCTTCGCATCATCCCCTGCCAGGCTCCGGCCCAGCGCTTCCAGGTAGCCTACCGCAGCATCCATCCCGGCCACATTCTCATAGACAAATGTACCCGCCTCAATTTTTCCCGGTGGTTCGTCAGGGATGAAATCTTCCCGAAAGGTTGGGAGCTCTTGCAGCAGTTCGCGACGTCCCCACAGAAACCCCATGTGGGGGCCGAAGATCTTGTAGCCCGAACACACCAGATAATCGCAATCAAAGGCCTGCACATCGATCAATCCGTGAGGGCCGTAGTGCACGGCGTCGAGAAAGATTTCGGCGGCCGAAGCGTGGGCTACCCTTGCCGCAGCCGCCACATCCACAATCGACCCGAGCGCATTCGAAGTCAGCGTGCACGCCACCAGCCGCGTCGCCGAAGACACCAGTGGGACAAGATCATCCACATGCAGATTCCCATCGTCCCTCACCTTCCACCAGACGACTCTTGCTCCATTCCGTTGCAATGCCAGCCAGGTGGCTACATTGGCCTCGTGGTCCAACTCGGTTACGACAATCTCGTTCCGCTTGTCGATCGTTTGTCCGATCGCCAGACTTACCAACCGAATAAACGAAGTGGCATTCATGCCAAACGCGATTTCGCATGCGTCGCGGGCATTCACCAGGTCGGCGACGCTGTGCCGAGCACGCAAGACCATCGCATCCACTTCCTGGCTTTTCGCGTAGCGTCCTCCTCGCTGCACATTGCACTCGACAAGATGATGATTCACCGCATCCAGTACGGCCTGTGGGACCTGCGCACCCGCTGCATTATCAAAAAAGATGAAGCCCGGAGGCCGAGTGAGCGCGGGAAAAGCAGCACGAATGTTTTCAATGGGAAAACCCGCACTCGATGCGGAAGAAATTTCGGGATTAAGAACGCCCTGCGACTTGGCTTCCAAGTCTGTGCTCCTTGATGAGATCTGAAGAATCGACCCTGCCGTCTTGCAAAATGAGCAGCGCCAAACCTATACTCCGCTGCAACACTCGTCAACCTGAAAGCAACCATAATGCCCGTATCCGCGAGCAATTCCAAGCTGATCTACGACGCTTTGAAGGAATGCGATATCCGCCTGGTGTCAGCCCTGCCGGAAACCTGGCTCGTGCATGTCATTCGGTTGACGGACGAGGATCCAGAAATGATTTTAGTGCGACTGGCAAAGGAAGAAGAGGCCGTCGGCATCTCCGCCGGAGCGCACTTCGCCGGAGTCAAGTCGGCCATGCTGATGCAGAACCACGGCTTCCTGGCGTCCATCAACGGCATCGTCTCTTTCGCACACCTCTACAAGATTCCTCTCTTGATGCTCATCAGCTATCGCGGTTCCTTAGGGGAGCGCGATCCGTGGCAAACGCAAGGCGGCAACGTTACGGAGCCGCTGCTGCGAGCGTTGCGCATCCCTTATTTTTTTCTTGACGCGTTTGACACCGTCAAAAAGCGTATTCGGCAGGCGCAGACCCTCGCCGAAAGCAGCTTGCAGCCGGTCGCGCTTCTCCTGACCCGCGACTTGATGTGGGAGGAGTGATGCTGCGCCTCGACTGCCTCCGGTCGGTTTATCCGGAACTGGAAGACTGTCTGGTCGTCACCATCATGGGAGCGGTCGCGGCCGAACTGCATTCCTTGGGTCACCGCCCCAATTTCTTTTACCTCCAACACGCGATGGGACTGGCTTCTTCGACGGGCTTGGGCCTCTCTCTGTGCCTGCCGCAACAAAGCGTGATCGTGTTGGATGGCGACGGTTCGCTTCTGATGAACCTTGGCAGTCTTAGCACCATGGCTCGTTATCGCCCCAAGAAATTGGTCCACGTCGTTTTCGATAACGAAAGTTTACTCTCGGTCGGAGGT
>JBEKWZ010000683.1:0-3228 GCA_049512555.1 Candidatus Sulfotelmatobacter sp.
CGCCGAAGAATACCGCGCCGCTCTCGCCCTCTCGCACACCTACGGCGTAGGTGTGCGAGAGGGCGAGAGCGGCGCGGTATTCTTCGGCGGCAGCGTGACGGTCTCCTTGTTTCTCCAGCGCCTGGCCGAGAAGGTCGTGCGCTTTGAAAGCCGGACCTTCTTCAACGGGAGAGGCGAGATAGCGGCGAAGCAGGCGCACGGCCAAGGTAGTGTCGCGGCTGGTGTGGAGCAGAAGACTGGCGGCGTCCATGAGCGCTTCGGGACGATCGACCGGGGCGGAGTCTAAGGAGTGCAGGGCCTGCTCCATTTCGTCGAGACGCTTGGAGTGAGCCAGAAATTGCGCCAGGTGCAGCCAGGCCTGCGCGGCTCCGTGGCTAGTCTCGATCGCGGCACGGTAGGCGCGTTCGGCGGTGGCTTTATCTTTTTCCTTCTCCGCGATCCGACCGGTTACGTAGTCGGCGAGTGGAGGATTGAAGGCGGCCAGCGCCGCGGCCTGGGCGCGGGCTTTGTCCTTGCCTCCGCCCACGATGCCGGGAGCTTCCAGATAGAACTCGGCGAGATCGGCGCGGGCTTCTGAGTTTTTGGGATCGAGTTCGACGGCGCGCTCGAACTCGGTGCGCACTTTTTTTGCCAAGCCCGCCGCGGAAACAAATCCGGCGCGGTCGGCTTTCTCGCCGTAGATCCGGCCGAGCCACAGATGATAAAGACTCTTCTGAGGATCGAGGGCGCTCGCACGTTCGCAGGCGGGAATGCCGCGGTCCCACTCGTCAATCATGAAGTAGGAGCGGCAGAGCAGGTTGTAGGATTCGGCGCCGGGAGCAGAGCCCGCGACTTGCTGTTCCAGGGTCCGAATGGCTTCGTCCACGTGACCCGAGGCGAGGAGTTCCTTGGGTGACGTGGCTGCTTGCGCGGCGAGCAGAGGAACGACAAGAAACAGGAACAATGACGCGGAGCGTAATTTCATCAATGGGTAAGTCTCATGTGTGACGCCGGTCTTCCGGCACTCGCGTTGCCGACATCTTGCCGACAATCTGGCCGACAAGCTAGGGAACCACCTTCACAGACGCGCCGTCGAACAGTGGCTTGTCCTCCGCCGGTAAGGCCACCGAGTCGCCTTGGGAAAGGCCGGAGGTGATCTCGACTCGAGTCAGATTCTGCAAGGAAACCTCAATCGTCTGACGCTTCAAGTGATTGCCGACCATGCGATACACGTACGGCTTGGCTTCATCGATGCGCAGGGCATCGCGCTCGAGGGTGAGGACGTTGCTGTGTTCGGCAACCACGATGGTGACGCCCACGTTGACGTTGGGCAGGAGCCGGAGATCTTTATTGTCGAGGATGCACGTGGTCTCGCCAACGTTTCTGGAGAGGCGCAATTTCACGGTCGAGGGAATTGTGCTGACGGCTCCGATCCAGGTGCGGCCGGGCACAGCGTCCCATGTAATTTCGACGCGCTGTCCGGGCTGGAGGCGGCCAATGTCCGGTTCGTCTACGAAGGCTCGCACCAGCACTTTGGATAAGTCGGCTTCCTGCAAAAGCAAGTCGCCGGCCTGGACGAAGGCCCCCTGCTTGACGGGAAGGGAATAGACGATTCCGTCGAAAGGGGCTCGGACGCTGGATTTTTGCAGAGCGTCTTCGGCGGCGTCGTAGGCGGCTTGCGCCCCGGCGGCCTGCGCCTCGACGCGGGCAGCTTCCGGCTTGGAGTAGCGGTCTTTCTGTTTTTGCTCGATCAAGGTCAGATCGGCCTGGGCGGCGCGCAGGGCGTCTTCGGCCTGGCGAACTTCGCCCGGCGAGGTGGCGCCTTCTTTCTGCAAGCGATGCTGGGCATCGAGGTTATGCCTGGCCGCGTCGACTGCATCGCGGGCTTTGATCAGCTGCGCTTCCAGGGTGAGCACTTCTTCCTGCGTGCCTTCGGCCTTTAGGTTGGATTCATCGGACTGCGCCGTCTTGACCTGAGCCTGGGCGCGTGCGGCCTGGGCGCGAATGTCGGCGTCGTCCAGTTGCAACAGCAGTTGGCCTTTACGCACATGGTCGCCCTCTTTGACCAGGAGATGCTTTACTGTGGTCGAGATCGGCGCGTGGGCTTCGAAATTTTGAGAGGAAATAGGCTCGATCTTGCCATTAGTGGAAACGACGCTACGGATGGGACCGCGCTCAACGCTGACGGCTCGTACTTTGAGAGGAGTCTGGTGAAGATATGAATACAGAACAGCCGGTACTACCAGGGCAGCGAGCGTTGGCCAGATCCACCGCGGTCGAGGCGGCGTGTTCGAATTGTTCGTCAATGCCAACCAGTCGTTCTTTCAGGGTGCGGCAGGTGTAAGGAGTAATTTACCATCCCGAAGGCAGCGGCAGATACACCGGGGCCTCCCGAGCACCGTGTCAGTTTGGATGCGGGCAGCGTGGCTTCGGGTGCAGAATCGGGGCGGATCGAGGCAAACGCTACAATATGTTTATGGCTAAATCGCCCCGTTATACCGCTGAGCACGCCGCCGCGGGTCTCGACGCGAAGTTTCCTGAGATTGAGACCTGGCCCAACCAATTTCCGGGATACGAGATTGTGGTGGACGATCCGGAGTTCACGTCAGTTTGTCCGAAGACCGGGCTGCCGGATTTTGGCGTGTTGGCGATCCGGTACATGCCGGATAAAAGCTGCCTCGAGTTGAAGTCGCTGAAAGAATATCTGCAGTGCTACCGGAATCTCGGAATCTTTCAGGAGAACGTGGTCAACCAGGTTCTGGAAGATGTGGTGAAGTGGGCGAAACCGGTGTGGGCGGAAGTGCGAGGAGAGTTCCGGCCGCGCGGGGGAATTTCGACGACGATTGTGGCGCGGTGGCCGCGGCCGAAGCGCGGGCGAGGGTAGAGATTCCAGTCGTGCTATATTCGCCTAACCTGTGGCTCAGACTGATCTTCAACCGCGCACTGCGCTGATCGTCCTGACGGCGCTCAATCTGCTGAATTATGTGGATCGCAACGTGCTGTTTGCGGTGCAGCCGCTGGTGCAGGATGAATTTCATCTGACCAATGTGCAGATTGGATACCTGACCAGCGCCTTCCTGATCTTCTACACTCTCGCGGCGCCTTTTGTCGGGCCTCTGGCGGACCGCTATTCACGCAAGGTCATTATCGCACTGGGAGGAATCTTTTGGAGCGCACTCACGCTGCTAACGGCGGTCACGCACACCTATACGGAATTGCTGATCCGGCACACTCTGGTGGGCGTGGGCG
>JBEKWZ010000684.1:0-3227 GCA_049512555.1 Candidatus Sulfotelmatobacter sp.
ACCCGTCGACGAGAAGGCTATCCGGCGCACTCCCTGGGTTCGCATGGCTTCCAGAACGTTCCAGGTAGCGATGGTGTTCTGCTCCAGATCGCGGCGGGGATGGTCGGTGCCGAAGCGAACGTCGGCGTTGGCGGCCAGATGAAAGACAACTTCGCTTCCCGCCATACTCGCCCCGACTGCGTCTAAGTCGAGCAGGTCGCCGCGTACCAGGCGGTAGCGCGGATTTAGCAGCGCCCCGGCGACAAACTCCTCCTGGCCGGTGGAGAAGTTATCGAACCCTGCTACCTCATGGCCGTCCGCCAGCAAACGGTCGACAAGAGTACTTCCGATGAAGCCGGCCGCGCCGGTTACCAATGCTCGCAATTTTCCCCCGAAAGCCGAATTCACAGTCTGACGCGCCTCGGAAATTGTGTCAAGCAAACGCGCGAACGGCCGCTAAATCGAGCTGTAGTAGACTGAAAGGGCATATGGATTCGGGTATGTCTGTGTCTCCCGCAGCCGCGGAGGGCGGGGCTCGACCGACCACTGTCTCTTCCAAGTTGGACTTGCCGGTGCCCGCAATCCTGTTCTTTCTTGCGCTGGTAATCCTCTTATTCCTGCCCGTGTTGTCCGACCTGGTGGCGCAGTGGTTCAACGACGAGAACATGGGCTACGCGTTCTTCGTGCCGCTGGTCGCCGGCTACATAATCTGGCTTGACCGGGCACGCATCCTGGAAACTCCCGTCAAACCATGCTGGCCGGCCCTTGCCCTGGTGGTGTGGGGCTTCTTGCAGATGTTGCTGGGGTTGTTGGGAGCCCTTTCGGTGCTGTCCCGGACCGCTCTTGTCGTGACGATGGTTGGGGTGGTCTGGACAATCGCCGGAACGGCGATGGTCCGCGCGCTCCTGTTCCCCATTATCCTGCTCTTTTTCATGGTTCCGATCCCCCTTTACGTGTACCAGCGGATGACCATTCCGCTCCAGAACCTGGCGACAAATTTGGCGGCATTTGGTTTGGATACTTTAGGGATTCCGGTCTCGCAGGATGGCAATGTTCTGACCCTGCCAGATCAGCATTCGCTTGACGTAGTGGATGCATGCAGCGGCATTCGTTCGCTTCTCTCGCTTACGTTCTTATCCCTGGCATACGGCCGGCTGTTCGAAACGCGGACCTGGGTGAAGATTGCGCTGCTGGTCGCCACCGTGCCGATTGCCATCGCCTGCAACGCCGCCCGCATTACCCTCACAGGCATTCTGACCGAGTACAAGCCGGAAATCGCCGAGGGCATTTATCACGCCTTCGAGGGTTGGGTGATCTTCATGTTCGAGCTAGCGGCACTGCTGGTCTTTCATCGCCTCCTGACGCGATTTACCAGGAGGTCGCATGCCTGACGCGCGGTCCCCATTTGCTTTCCTGCACGCCAAGCCCGCCATGGCGGTCACCGTGCTGCTGGCGGCGGAGATTGTCCTTTTTTACGCCCTGCCGACGAAAGAACATATTCCCTCGCCGCCGCCCCTCGAGGTCTTCACCACCAATCTGGGGCCATGGACCATGGCTCGCGAATATCCGCTCGCTCCGGACGCGGAAGCTCTGCTCAAAGCTGACGACACCTTGACGCGCGATTACCGCGGTCCGGCGAATGTCGAACTTTTCGTGGCGTTTTTCAAGTCGCAGCGTGCCGGTGTGACGCCGCATTCTCCCAAGATGTGCCTGCCGGCGAACGGCTGGGCCGAGGAGAGCTCGCGCATCGTCTCCGTCAGCGTCCCCGGCGAACCCGCGCCCATTCCAGTCAACCGCTACATCGTGGAGAAGGACGGCCACCGGAAGCTGGTGCTCTACTGGTTCCAGAATTGGCGCCGCGCGACGGCCGATGAGTATCTTTCGAAGATCTACCTGATCTACGATTCCATTCGCTACCGCCGTAGCGATGAAGCTCTCGTCCGCGTAGTCATAGGTTTCGACGGGGACGCGGACTCTGCCGCGGAACAACACGCCATTCAATTTCTGCAGGACATCTACCAGCCGCTGAAGCAACAGATCTGGTCCGGCCCCGCGAACGCCGCCCTCCTGCAGTGAACTTGACAGCGACGTGGCGCAGACTTCTTCAGTCTGCTGGGTCGAGATTCTTCTCGACCCGTCGCGCCGAGAAGAGTGGACATGCGCCGCGGCGCACAACGGAGTATGAAAATTGGGCGTCCCGAACGCGGCAGCCACCACGACCAAGCAGGGTGGCCACGGCCCGTGCGTGTTTTCTCTTCCAAGTCGCTAAAGCTCTTGGCGTTAGGAAGGCACCTGCCACTTTCGTTGGCGCAGACCGGTTGGGGATTTTCGAGGGAGTCTCGGCGCTGCAGACTGAGAGTCTGCGCCACGGTATGGCTGAAGGAAGCGGTTGCGAAGGCAACTCGAAGAAGCGATAAAAGGTCACCGCGAACTGTCCGGACGTCTCGAGATTTGCGGACCCGCCCCGCTAATGCATCGCCGCGACCGCGGCGAACGGACTGATCAAATTGCCGTCTCCAGCAAACTCGAAATCGATGGTCGCTTCGATCTCCAGATCGGGATTCCGCTCTATCACCGGCCGCAGATTCTCACTGAGCGCCACCCGCCCCAGTTCCATCGTGTTGCGAATCCATCCGTAGGTCACCTCGTCGAGGTCCAGCTTACCGACCGTCGGCGCGATGCGCTCCAGGCATTCGCGGTCGGTGGGGAAGTGAATCGGCGTGCGGATGGCCGCCGGGGTATTCGCGGTGAGAGAGTTCACCCAGGTCGGGTTCCAGTCGATGCGATTGACCAACCGGTCGGTCACCACATCGGCCATGCCGAGACCGACGCCGCTGTTATAGGTAAGCTCGCTCAGATCGCGCACAAACACCCGCTCAAAGTGCGGCACACCGGGCCACGGATTGTACTCGCCGTACACGTTGCGATTGACCACCTTGGTGTCCATTCCCGCGCCGCTGATGTTCTTCCCGATTTCGTCGAGAATCAGGACGTCGAGATCGGCTGGCACCCGCGCCATCCACGACTTCACCAGCGCCAGGTTCGCCTCCTCGCGCTGTTCCATCTCTTCCACCGGTACGGCATCCAGTTTCGCCGTATTGTGATTGGCGTCCTCCAGAATGGCGAGCCCGCCCAGAATTTTGCCCGACCCCAATACCTGCCGTCCCACCGAGCGAATCACATGCTCCAACCCGAGCTTGTAGGCGTACGCGTGATAACGTTGCGCGCCGGCGAACTTGCCCAGCCCG
>JBEKWZ010000685.1:0-3226 GCA_049512555.1 Candidatus Sulfotelmatobacter sp.
CAGGAACTTCAGTTCATCGATGAGCACGACTACCCGGGAGCGACGGAATTGAGGAGTCAGATTGCGGCGGAGTTCGCGAAGGAGCAGATCTCCAGTATGCCGCACGCCGACGTAATGAACCGAATTGACCAGTCCGGAAAGACGTACCGAATCCTGTTCATCAAGACTACAGCAACGATCCCGTACACTTCCGTTTTCATGCGCCTGGACTGTGGCTATCTCAGCGACGAAGTGGAGCGAAAGATCAGAACTGCGATGGCCACTGCAGATAATCGACAGCCGAAGTAGCCTCCGGATCGGACAACTCCGCCGCGAGAGTCGGTCGGGTCGCAGAGTTCTGTAGCATTGCTCGCGTTGGCGGCGACAAGGAGCGACGATTGAAAGAGATCATCGCTGAGTTCGGAGCAAACTGTGAAGAAGTTTTCCGCGAAGCGGAAAGCAACGAACCTCGGAAGCACGTTCAAGGAAAACGCTGGGCGATGGTTCAAAGAAGTACAAACGCGGATGCGTGGCCCAATCAAGCCGTATACCGCGGATACTTCGGCCACTTATCTCTCTTACATCAAGGCACAGATGGGCCCGAGGAAGGAAAGAGGCCGTATTGCAGACCTGGTTGCTGGCAAAGGGCCGCCTGAAACCCTGCACGCGATGTCAATCGCAGGCCCGAGCACCGGTATCAAGTGTGAACAACCCAGCCTGAAACGTTTTGTTTTACGACAAAATTTGATATCGAGACTAGAGGAGACACTCCATGAGGTTCCTACTCCCGCAAGTCGCAGTTCTCGTACTCGCCGCCGCCACGGTTTCTTCCGCCCAAGACTCGCACTACTCACCGAAGGGTCAACAGATTCCCGTGCCAGAATGTTTGACGATGAAGGGGCTGTGGGAGGGCGGGTCGAAGCCGTGTAGTCAGACGGAACACGAGGCGTGGCTCGCCGATATCACACACTGGCGAATGGAACGCCGCATTCGAATCGGGTACAACGGCGCCCGCTACGACTTACCCGCTTTGCAATGGACGCAGTCGAGTTTCATGCAGCCTCAAATGATGGTTCAGGACCGGTACTTCTATGATCCCGTTGCGGGCGAGTACACCGTGGACCGTTACCTCGACGACCTGGAGAAGCGCTACGGCGGCGTTGATGCGGTCCTGATCTGGCCAACTTACCCGAACATGGGAATCGACAATCGGAATCAGCACGACATGATTCGCAGCATGCCTAGAGGCCTGCCCGGCGTGAAGCAGATGATTGCCGACTTCCATCGTCGTGGCGTGCGAGTGTTGTTTCCAATGATGATGTGGGATCAGGGCACGCGCGATCCCGGCATGCCTTGGGCAGAGGCGATCGCCAGCCTGATGGCGGTCGGCGCCGACGGCATCAACGGTGACACCCAGGACGGTGTTCCGCTGGCATTCTCGTTAGCGGCCGACAAAACTGGGCACCCGCTCGCGTTTGAGCCCGAAGGAGGTCCGGCCGACGAAGCTCTGGCATGGAACCTAATGACGTGGGGCCAATATCAATTTCCGTTCACTCCTCTTGTGGACAAATACAAGTGGCTTGAGCCGCGGCACATGGTGAACATCTCGCACCGTTGGAATCGCGACAAGACCGACGACCTGCAGTTCGCATTCTTCAACGGAGTGGGCTGGGAGAGTTGGGAAAACATCTGGGGCATCTGGAATGGCATCTCGCCTCGAGACAGCGAAGCGACCCGGCGCGTAGCCACGATGGAACGCGGGATTGCGCCGTTCCTGGTCAGCCCGGGCTGGGAGCCAATGTCGCCCATGCTCCGTTATGGCGTGTATGCCAGCCGCTGGCCGCTCGGAGACCAATCACTTTGGACGATCGTGAATCGTAACGAGTACGACGTTGAGGGCGACCAGTTCGAGGTCGCAGCGAAAGACAACGTTCGTTACTTCGATCTTTATCACGGAGTGGAGCTGAAAGCGCAGGCCAGGCCGGACGGAAAAAGTGTTCTTGCTTTTTCCATCGAAGCCAAGGGATACGGCGCCATCCTGGCAACGAGCGCTGCCCCGGATCAGAAGATGGTGGCCTTGATGTCCACCATGAAAGAGTTGACGGCAACGCCGCTGGCCAACTACTCGCACGAATGGAAAGTCCTGCCGCAACAGATCGTTCCGATCGCAGCGACGACGGGTGCGAGCAGTGCGCCTGCGGGCATGGTCAAGGTCCCTGAGGGCGATTTTCTTTTTCAAGTTGCTGGAATTGAGATTGAAGGGTTCAACGACGTCGGCGTCGATGTGCAGTATCCATGGGAGGTCTCGCCGCGGCGCTTTCACGAGCACCTTATGCACGTCATTTCTTTCTATATCGACGAGCGCCCGGTGACCAACGCCGAGTTCAGGAAATTCCTCGACTCCGCCCACTATCATCCCAAAGACGACTTGAATTTTCTCCGTGACTGGAAAGATGGGAGCTATCCGAAAGGATGGGAGAACCAACCGGTGACCTGGGTCTCGCAGGAAGATGCGCGGGCGTACGCCAGTTGGGCCGGAAAGCGCCTGCCCCATGAATGGGAGTGGCAGTATGCGGCACAAGGCACGGACGGTCGACTTTATCCTTGGGGCAACGAGTGGGATGACAGCGCCGTGCCGGCGCCCGACAAGTCGCGCATCATGCGCGGTCCAGATCCAGTCGATGCACATCCGAAAGGGGCAAGCCCTTTCGGCGTGATGGATATGGTGGGGAATATCTGGCAATGGACGGAAGAGTTTGTGGACGAGCACACGCGGAGCGGGATTCTGCGCGGCGGCAGCTACTATCGACCGCAAGGCTCGATCTGGTACTTCCCTCAGGCGTACAAGCTGAACGAGCACGGCAAGCTGCTGCTCATGTCCCCGAGCATGGATCGCTCCGGGGGAGTAGGATTCCGCTGCGTAGTAGACTCGCAATGATCGGGCAGGCGGCGATGTAGCGCTCGGGAACCGGCCTTGTTATCCTTCAACTCTGCGAGCCATGACAGCACCTGTCACAATGCGGCAAATTGCTGAGCGAGCCGGTGTCTCGATCGGCACCGTCTCTCATGTCATCAACCAGACTGCGGTCGTAAGGGCAAAGCTGCGCGAGCGCGTGCTTGAAGCAATCCGCAGCATGGGCTATCAGCCGAGCGCCCTGGCGCAAGGACTCCGCAGAAACCGCACCAACATGCTGGGCATGGTGATTCCGGATATTACGAATCCGTTCTTTCCGGGCGTGGTTCGCGG
>JBEKWZ010000686.1:0-3222 GCA_049512555.1 Candidatus Sulfotelmatobacter sp.
GCCGGTCCTGAGTTTAGGAGCCTTCCTGCCTACTGGATGGAGCTGCCGACTTGCGAGAAGACGTTGTTGGCGTTGGAGCCGATCAGACGGACTGTGCCCACCACAATGACCAGGATCACGGCCAGCATGACCGAGTATTCGGCGATGTCCTGACCTTCTTCGTCCGACCAAAACCTGCTGATCCACGCATGGCTTGAAAGATTGCTGAATGATTTCCCCATAAAAGTTATCTGATGGCTCCTTTTCCCTTATGCAACGACTGACGGCTGAGCAATCGCCGGCTGCGGAATGGCCTGGCGCCGGTATTCCGCGAAGTTCAGTCCCCACACTTCACTGTCGTGAGTGATCGCCTTCAGTCCCACCTGAAACTCAGACGTGTCCTTCATTTTCTTCGTCCAGACCACGCGATACTGATTCTTGCGTTGGCGATAGAAGATCGTAAGTTCGTCCTGCAGTTTCAGATCATGATGGACCGAGCCCAAGCGCACTCCATCCGGGGTAACATCGAGCGTAATGACCAGTTCCTCAAACGGTTTTCCTTTGCTGTCGTGACCCTTGATTCTTACGGGAATCACGGCCTTGGTGCGACTCCCGCGCCGATTGTTCGTGCCTACCTCTGATGGCATTCCGTCACCCACAGCTAGTTTGCCGCGAGATTGGCGCGTTGTGAATGGCCCCGATGTGTAGGATGGGGCCCGAAGGTAACATGCTCGTGGCTGAGCCAGATGGCGGAGCGGGATCGCTGCGTAAGCGTTTTACAATCAGGCACTTACGGTGGAGCGGAAACTTTTTCTTGCGCTCTGTGGTCTAATGATCCTAATGGGTTCGTCGAATTCGGGGAGATGCATGAGTTTTTCCCGTTCTGTTCGTGTTGTGATTTCTCTGGCATGCCTGTTGGGCATGGCCGTCGCGGCGGACCAGCCTGCGGCGCAAAAACCCGCTCGCCCCGCCGAGCAGGCTCCCGCGATTCTTCCGCAGCAATTTGAGGGATGGCAGATGCAGGGCGCTGCCAGGTTGAGCACGGACCCGGCAGCCGCGGATCCTGCCAATGCAGCGGTGCTGAAGGAATACGGTTTCTCAGACCTGGCCCTGGCTACCTACAAGCGCGACGATGGTCGCACGCTGAAGATCCGCGCGGCACGCTTCGGCGGCGCTGACGGCGCGTTCGGCGCGTACACGTTTTATCTGCAGCCGCAGATGACGCCGGATACTACAAAGAAGGAAGACAAGATCGGCGACCAGGCTGCGTTTCTTGGACAGCGCGTGCTGTTTTACGAAGGGAATGTGCTGGTGGATGCACAGTTCAGCCAGGAATCGGCGATGTCAGGGTCGCAGATGCGCGTGCTAGCGAAGGCCCTGCCGCGTCCCAGCGGAAATTTGGCCAACCTGCCGACTTTTATCGAGTTCATGCCGCACCAGGGCTACGTCGCCAACACGCAGAAATATGTAATGGGCCCGGCTGCTCTGAAGGCGCTGGCGGCGCCGGTTTCCGCGGATCTGGTGGACTTTAGCGCCAGTTCCGAAGTGACTCTAGGGAACTACAGCACTCCGAGCGGTGACGCGACGTTGATGCTGATTTCCTATCCGACGCCGAAGCTGGCGGCTGAGCATTTGCGGCGCATCGATGCCGCGCGTCAGACGGCGCAGCCTCAGGCTGGGGTTTCGGGCGTTGAAAATGCGGGTTCGTTCGTCGACAAGCGGACGGGGCCGATCATCGCGATCGCGAGTGGAGGCGTGTCGGACAACGACGCGAAGTCTCTGCTCGGCATGGTGAATTACGAAGCCAGCGTTACCTGGAATCAGCGGACGGATGATCCGGAGCCGCGGGAGCTGTACTCGCTCATGCTGAACGTTGTGGTGCTCTGCGGGATTCTCGCAGGACTCGCAGTGGTGGCGGGCGTGGCGTTTGGTGGAATCCGCATTTTGATGAAGCGCTGGTATCCCGACAGAATCTTTGACCGGCCTGAGCAAATGGAGTTCATTTCCCTTCGTCTGACGGAAACCATCGTCACAGAAACGATAGTTCTGAGCGATGGCCAGAGCGGGACGGATGGGGGTCGCCAGGCCCCGCAAAATCCGGCCTAAGGTCCTCCCAACCCACGGTAAGTGTCTTTAGATAGATCGGCTTAGAGTCTTCCTAGAGGCTTTTTGTCTCAAATTGGCACACTCGCGGGCGGTATTGATTGATTCTGTAACTGATTGAAAACAAAGACATTTATTTCACAAAAATCGCTTGACACCCCCGTTTTTAGGCTCATAAGATTTGCGCAGAAAGTTTTGACGGATTTCAAAGCTCCGTTGGAACTATTCTCCCTTGAAGAAGAGGCTGCCCTGTTGCCGGGTAGCCTCTTCGTTTTTGCATTTCACTCTGCGTTTTAGATTTTCTTCCCGATGTGCGGGCGTTGCGGTGATTGCGAAACCGGGAACTGCGGCTGTTTTTCTGCGTATCATTCTCTGCGGGTCATCTGTTGAATGCGTTTTGTGAAGTGCGGGGCGTGGTCGACGGAATTATTCTGGAGGGCTTCATGTTCTGCGATGGATGCGGCGGAGCGGTACAGCCGGGACAGGCGTTTTGCAGCCGGTGCGGCAAGCAAGTGGTGGGGCCAGTGTCGCTCATGCAGCCGCTGCCGGGCCGGGTGCAGTCGCACGTGCATCTGCTGGGCATTCTGTGGCTGGCCATGTCGGCGTTCAATACCGTGGGCGGACTAATTCTGGTGATAGTGGCGAACACATTGTTTCCCCACCTGCATGAAATGGGGGCGCCCGCAGAAATGCCGATAGGATTCTTGAGCGCGTTCGTGAGTACGCTCGGAATCCTGGTTCTGGCCAAGTCGGCGTGCGGATTCTTCGCGGGCTGGGGACTGCTGCATCGCGAACCCTGGGCGCGCGTGGTCGCTCTGGTGTTGTCGTTTATATCGCTGTTCAATATTCCGTTCGGCACCGCGATCGGCGTGTATACGATGTGGGTGCTGCTGCCGGGGGCATCGCAGCAGGAGTATGACGCGCTGGTAGAGACGCGGGCGGCCTGAGGAACGAGAACTTCCGCTTCGTCCAAACCAGCCAGGAAGAATTCGATGCCGGCTACTGAATCAGGTACTGCTCCAACTTGCCGCCCGGGACTATGAGCGTGCTCAGGTGCAGGGACTTGTCTTTGAACTTGATCTCGAAATGACGGTACGTCATTCCGCCGCGCAACTCTACGGAAGTCTGTTTCAAGAATTC
>JBEKWZ010000687.1:0-3216 GCA_049512555.1 Candidatus Sulfotelmatobacter sp.
CGGGCGCTGTATGAAGTGTTCCTGGCGGTGCGGGATGCGGCGGCGCAGATTCTGGAACACACGACCATTGCCTATATCGCGGGCGACTCGGGGAGAAAAGGCCATGGCGCAAAGACAAAGACCCGAGCGGCAGCGAAAAAATCCACCGGAGCGTAACCTGCGCGGGTCGAGCGCGCGCAGTTCGCTCCGGTGAAATTCCTCAGCAGTCAAAACCTAAAGCAAAACTTAGATCATGCTTTCCAATCGGACGTAGCTGGCTTCCATGCCGTGTTCCATGCCGGTGGCGAGCATGGCGGCGCGAGTTTTTGCGTCGGGTAGCGTCATGCGGATTGTCATCAGCGTGCCGGTGCCGTCGGGGTCGAAGCGGGTTTCAACGTGGTTGTCGGGGGTGGGATCGGGCAGGTGCATGCGCTCGATGTGGACGATTCTGCGAGGCGGCTGCAGTTCTACAAATTCACCGGTGATGTGGAATCCGGCGCCTTTGGCGTTGGTCCATTCATAGCGGAATTTGCCGCCGGGCCGGGCTTCGTTGATGCAGACGGGCATGGTCCAGCCCTCGGGACCGAGAAGCCATTGCTGAATTATTTTCGGATCGGTGTGCGCGCGGTAGACCGCCTCGGGCGGCGCGGCGAAGTGCCGGGTCACCACGATGTGGGTATCGCCTTCGGTTTTCAGCGTCATCTTGGTTTTAGTCATAGTCATAGTGGTCATTGTTTCTTCCTCCTCATATTTGGTTCCATGGTGGCCAGAACCTCATCCAGCCGGTCGTAGTTTTTCTCCAAGGCTTTGCGGAGCATGGCCAGCCACTGGTCCATCGCGTCAATGCCGGCCGTCGCCAATCGGCGTGGGCGCTTGGCGCCGTCGACGCGCTGGACAATGAGGCCCGCTTCTTCGAGCACCTTCAGATGTTGAGAGATGGCGGGTTGCGTCATCTCGAACGGCTTCGCCAGTTCCATGACCGTGGCTTCTCCGCGAGCGAGACGCGACAGGATGGCGCGCCGGGTGGGATCGGCGAGGGCGGCGAAGGAAGTATTCAGGCTGAAGCCGCTTGACATAAGACATAACTTATATAATTGAATGCTTATGGTCAAGCGAAATCGGCTGTTATGGCCGATCGATGAGCGCTATCGCGTCTGGCAACACTCACCGGCGAACTGGTCCCTGAACGCAACGAGGCCCACGGCTGACCGTGGGCCTCATTGCGTTGGGATCGAGAGTCTAACGGCTTATTTCTTATCGTCCTCAGGCTTTTTCGCGGCAGGCTTGGCGGGCTTGGCCGCAGGTTTCGGCGCTGGCTTGGCCGCGGGCTTCGACTCGGGCTTGGCCGCAGGCTTCGACTCGGGCTTGGGTGCGGGTTTTGATTCAGGTTTGGCTGCTGGTTTTGACTCGGGCTTGGCCGCGGGTTTTGACTCGGGCTTGGCTGCTGGTTTTGACTCGGGCTTGGCTGCTGGTTTTGACTCGGCCTTAGCAGCGGGCTTTGTCTCAGGCTTCGCTGCGGGCTTCGACTCGGGCTCGGCAGCTGGTTTTGACTCAGCCTTGGCCGCTGGTTTCGGCTCAGGTTTTGCCCCTGAATTGGCCTCGGTCTTAGGCGGAGCAGGTTTGATCGCTGCGTTCTTCGTCGTCGCCTCCTTAGCCGCGGCTACCGTGGACGGCGGCGCCTGAGCCTTTGCCAGCTCAGAGACCGGCTTCGGCGGTGGAGGCTTGAAGCCAGCTGGCGCGGCGTGCTTCTCCGCGGCCAGCGGCTTGGCGACGGCCAGGTTCTTGGGGTGTCCGCCGTTGTTCTTGACCAGGTTGCTCGGGTCGGCCTTGGCCGCAGCGACATGCTGCTGCTGGAACGCGGTTGGCGCGACGTGCTGATCGTGCTCGGCGATCTGCTCATCGGCTGTAGGCTGGTGCTGTATTCCGTTTGGCCCGCCGGAGAAGGAGACATTGGTGGTGTTAACGATGGTGGTCTGTTGGACGATGGTCGTGTTGACGTAGACGTTGGTAACCACGCTGGCGTTCACGTGGATCACGGCGGTGTTGTAGGCGAACACACCGCCATTCCACGTGCCGCCGGCAAAGCCGATGCCCATATAGCCGCCGCCGTAGCTCACGCCGCCGTAGAAGCCGATATGCGGTCCCCAATAGCCCTCATGGAAGCCATACCCGCCGTTGGCCCAGCCCCAGTAGCCGGGGGTCCAGAGCGCACCGACGTAAGGCGCCGGCACCCAGGCGCCGGGAACCCAGAAATAGCCGTCGACCGGATCGTAGGACCAGCGGCCGGGCGTCCACATCAGATTGGGCGCGGGGCAGGGGGGCTGCTCATAGACTGGCAGTGCCGGCGGCTCAATCGTGATACTCACGACCGCAGGCGGGGGGGCAGGAGGCTCAACCGGCTCCCAGCTTTCGCCGTCCCAGACAAAGGTTCCAGTTCGGGTGGTGCCTGGTTCTTGGGCGAGTGCCCGTTGCTGAGTAGCGGCTCCGACGACAACCAACGCCAGCAGAAGCCATAGCGTAGAACGCAACAATGTCATGAGAAAATCCTTCCGAGCCTACCCGACTGGCTTCAATCCACACGCCCCAGGGGTGGGTTAAGGCTGGGTGAAATTTCTAGGGGTTGAGATACACTCTAACCGGTTCGCGCTCATTCGGCCAGTATTTCATTGAATTCCTTTCTTTTGCGCGCTACTTGCTTTCCCCCGCGCAATTTCGAAACTCCGTGCCAGGCGCGGAGAGTGCGTGATATTCACAGGCCAGCGGCGGTTGCGGCTTTGGGTTTGAATATCGATTGCCGCCGATGAATGCACGGGAAAGCCGCGTGGGGCGCGGGTTTCCGGAGAAGTCATTCAGCCGACTGCACCATTTTCGGTCATGTGGCTGTGAACGGCGTGCACTCGATTGAAAATACGTGTACTTACAAACGCGTATTTTTCGTTGACGGAAAAAATAGAAGGAGTACAACAAGATTGTTCTTTGACAGCTTCTTAAGTTTTTCCGGTTGGTGCGGCGTCCGGGGCTCGAGCGGAGTCACTTTCCTGATCGAAAGATTAGGAAGGAGGGTGAGCGAGGGTCTATAGCAAAGTGCTGGTCGAGGCGAACAAAGAAGACCTGTTGAAGGCAAGATAGAGTTCCGAGGCGTAGGGTAGGTTTATCCGGTTGGCGGTGAGCCCGGAGCCCAAGCGAAGATCGCGCGTTGCGCCCCGCAAGGGAGGCGACGAGAGCAGGTCGAGCAAG
>JBEKWZ010000688.1:0-3212 GCA_049512555.1 Candidatus Sulfotelmatobacter sp.
TCGCTGGTGAGTCGCGAATTGATCGCGGACTCGATTGAACTTGTGTGCCGCGGTCAGATGTTTGATGCAGTCGTGTGCGTGGTCGGTTGCGACAAGACGATTCCGGCGGCGGCCATGGCGCTGGCTCGCATGAACCTGCCGGGCATGGTGCTTTATGGCGGCACGATTGCGCCGGGCAGCTATCGCGGAAAAGACGTAACGATTCAAGATGTATACGAGGCGATCGGAGCGAATGTCGCGGGAAAGATGAGCGACGCGGAGCTGCGCGAACTGGAAAATGTGGCGTGCCCGGGCGCGGGTGCGTGCGGCGGGCAGTACACGGCGAACACGATGTCGACGGTGATGGAGATGATCGGGTTGTCGCCGATGGGATTCAACAGCGTTCCCGCGATGGACGCACAGAAGGATCAGGTCTCGTTTGACTGCGGCAAGGTTGTGATGAACGTGCTGCAAAACGGAATCAAGCCTCGCGACATTCTGACGCGAGAGGCTTTCGAGAATGCGATTGCGTCAGTCGCGGCGAGTGGCGGATCGACCAACGCCGTGCTGCATCTGCTGGCGATTGCGCGCGAGGCTGGGGTCACACTGGAGATTGATGACTTTCAGACGGTGAGCGAGCGTACGCCATTGCTTGCCGATCTCAAGCCTTCGGGGCGCTTTGTGGCATCGGACATGCACCGCGCGGGCGGGATCGGGCTGCTGGCGAAGCGGCTGCTGAATGGGAAGTATCTCCATTCGGGAGCGAAGACCGTTACCGGGCTCACGATTGGAGCCGAGGCCGAGCGCGCCGTTGAGACTCCGGGGCAGGAAGTGATTGCGCCGCTGGCGAAGCCGCTCAAGGCTACTGGCGGTCTGGTGATTCTGAAAGGAAACATTGCGCCGGAGGGTTGCGTGGCCAAGATCAGCGGACATGAACGGCTGGAGCAGCGCGGTCCGGCGCGGGTGTTTGAATCTGAAGAAGAGGCGATGGCCGCGGTGACCGCGAAGAAGATTAAAGCCGGAGACGTCGTCGTGATTCGCAACGAAGGGCCGAAGGGTGGTCCGGGAATGCGCGAGATGCTGGGCGTGACGGCCGCGATTGTGGGCGAGGGACTCGGCGGGTCTGTCGCTCTGTTGACCGATGGGCGCTTCAGCGGCGCGACCCGCGGACTGATGGCGGGACACGTTTCTCCGGAGGCGGCGATGGGAGGTCCGATCGCGGCAGTGCGCGACGGCGACATGATCCGCTTCGATGTAAACCAGCGCCTGTTGGAAGTTGAGATCAGTGCGGAAGAATTGAAGAAGCGCATGGCTGAGTGGAAGCCGGCCAAGCCCCGCTATGCGACAGGAGTCTTCGCAAAATATGCGGCGCTGGTTTCGTCGGCGTCGCAAGGGGCGATTACTACGCCTCGATAAATCGCAATATACAACGCAATGAAGATACTCGGCAGATTCTTTCTGGTGGGAGTCATTCTGTTTTTGGCGTTGCAGTTAGTTCGCCCGAGCATTCCCACCAGAGCTACCACGGCGGAGATTCAGGCTTCGCCTGCGGTGAAAAAGATTCTCGAGAAGGACTGTTACAGCTGCCACTCCGACGAGAAGAGGCTGGCCTGGTTCGACCGGATTGTTCCCGCGTACTGGCTGGTGAGGCACGACATTCTTGTCGCGCGCGAACATCTGAACTTTTCGACCCTGGGTTCGAAGCCGGCGGCGGCGCAAAGGGCAACTCTGTTTGAGGCCGTGAACATGATGCAGCTGGGTGCGATGCCGCTGCCGCAGTTCGTTGCCCTGCATCGGGATGCGAAGGTGACGCCGGAAGAACTGGCGATGCTCAAGGCCTATCTTGCGCCCTGGAGTCAGCCGCCGGCTCCGGCAGCAAGCACGCCTGCCCCGAAGGCGAAAGCGCCGGCGACGGTTTCGTTGGCGAGTATTCCGGCGGAGCTCAACGGGCTGCCGTTCGAAGCCGACTTCGAAGGCTGGAAGCCGATCAGCACGACAGACCGCGGCGACAACAATACATTTCGGTTGATCCTCGGCAATGACATTGCGGTGAAGGCGGCCGCGTCGGGAAACATTTCTCCCTGGCCGGATGGCGCGCGGCTGGCCAAGATCGCGTGGCAGCAGGAACTCGGCG
Source organism: Candidatus Sulfotelmatobacter sp. (assembly GCA_049512555.1). GTDB lineage: Bacteria > Acidobacteriota > Terriglobia > Terriglobales > Acidobacteriaceae > Sulfotelmatobacter. The sequence goes on from JBEKWZ010000688.1 coordinate 2,114, forward strand.
CCGACGGGCTTGTGTATCCGGGACAGTTCGTGCAAGTCGAATTCATGGTGAAGGACGCGCGACGCTACAAGGACACTGAGGGCTGGGGTTGGGGACGATGGAGGGGGCTCGACGTGAAACCCTATGGCGGCGACGCGCATTTCGTGAACGAATGTACGGGATGTCACCTGCCGGTGCGCGGAGACGACTACGTATACACGCTGCCGGTCACTGCAGCGAAAGCCGGAGGGGCGGAGGTTGTGAACAACAATGCAGCCGACTTGCCTGCGAGCTTGCCGTATCAGCCGCTGGCGTGGAGTGCGATCACGCTCTATGTCGATCCGGCAACCAGAACGACGGCAACCCTCTATGGCAACGAGGCTGCGATGGGGGCCGTAAAAAATCGAGGCGAGACTCCGGCCTATCCTGCGGGTTCGGTCCTGGCGCTGGTCACCTGGGGACAGCGCGAGGATCCTCACTGGTTTGGCGCGAGGATTCCGGACAAGCCGCTGACGGTCGAGTTTGTGCAGTTCACCGCAGCGGGGTCGCAGAGTTCATACCGACGCTTTGCGGGAGAGGCATGGTCGGAGGATCGTCCAGCCGACAGCGGAAGGCGGATGGGTTTTATTCAGAGTTTGACTCCAGTGCAGCTTCCCTGAGCGCTTGCCGGTTTGGTCGGCTCTAAGAGAAGGGCTGCAAAAGAGATGGGCTGTGAAAGAATTGATTCGACGTTTATAGGTGTTTCTTAAATGGCATCCATGGGAATTGCGCGAACACTTTTCGAGAAAATTTGGAACGATCACCTGGTGGCGCAGCCTGCTGGGCGGTCGCCGATTTTGTATATCGACTTGCATCTGGTGCATGAGGTGACGTCGCCGCAGGCGTTCGACGGCTTGCGCGCTGCCGGAAGGAAAGTTCGGCAACCTGCGCGCACCGTGGCCACGGTTGATCACAATATTCCTACAGAACCGCGCGGGACGCCGATTACCGATCTGATTGCGGCGAAGCAGATCGCGGCGTTGCAGCAGAACTGCAAAGAGTTTGGTGTCCGGCTGTTTGACATGGATTCGCCGGAACAGGGAATCGTGCATGTGATTGGTCCGGAGCTGGGGCTGACGCA
>JBEKWZ010000689.1:0-3211 GCA_049512555.1 Candidatus Sulfotelmatobacter sp.
GGCGGGCGCGGCAGATCGTGAAAGATGGGTGGGCGCGGGCGAAGCGGGCGGCGCGGGAGAATCGGCTTATGAAATAGGTAGGGATCCTTCGACTGCCGCGGGGGCTTCGCTTTGCGAAGCACCCGCTAGCTCAGGATGACATTAAAGAATTTATTTTAGTGTGTGACGGCTGCGAACAAGTCGGAGTGCATCAGCGACTGGAACTGCTGGTCATTGGCTTTGAAGTGCACTGCCACATTTGAGCCGTCGGAATCGACCGTCGTGTTCTCGACTGCGATTTTCTCGGCGGGCGTGGCGCTCATTTTCTTCAGCATGATTCCGGCTTTGACGAGCGACGCCATGGTGCCGGCGGTGCCAGAGTCGGAAGTGACCACGGTGAGGTCGAAGTTCACGCCGTTGTTGAAACTCATGGTGTAGCGCGAGCCGACTAGGCGCTTCTTCACGGTATCGAAATCAGCGACCTTCGAAGCGTCTCCCATGGCGGAGTGCATCATGTTCTGCGTGCCGCCCTGGTCGAGGATGCTCCAGACGGGTTCGGAATCAACGCTGGACATCATGTCGGCCATGTCGCCGTTGGTGTCGAGGCTGAGGACAGATCCGTCGCGGGTGTCGAGCGCGACGCGGATGGCGGTCGAGTCGGCGAACAGCAATGTGCTGTCATCGAGGAAGCTCATGACGAAGCCGCCGTCCATGGGGTAAATGTCGGAGTTGCCGTATTTCTTGGGGACGTACTTCTGCAGCTTCATTTTTTTCAACACGGCCTTCATATTGAACGAGCCGGCGGCCACGCCGACGGTCTTCACGCCCTGCTTGCCGGCGCGGAAAGAGGCGAAGGTGAGCGTGTCGATATCCTTGTCGGGATCGAGGCCAATGCCTTTGAGGGCAGCCTCAAACTGCTTGATGTTGTCGGGCATCAGCTGCTGCTTCAGGGCCATCGCGGTGGGCGAGTCTTTAATTGCGCGGTAGTCCACGGAGATGAGCTGCAACAGATCGGCCGGAATACTGGCTCGGGCAGACGATGCCAGGGGTGTGGCGTTGGCCATGGAAACCAGCAAGAGAGAAACCAGGGAAATCGTTAAGACCTTCACAGCAAAGAGTTTCATAGCGCCTCGAATTCAGAAAAACATTAGGGTCGCATCCACTTTTGGTTGGATGCGCGTTCATCCCTTGTAGTAAGTAGATCGCTTCATTCTATTTTACTTGCAATCTGGATTCCGGAACAAAAGTACATGCCCGTTGACGGGTGGGAGTCCAGTGGAGGATTTAGGTTCAATGAGCGTAAGGGAGATGTTGCGCCAACTGACCCCGGTCTGGAGCTTTGTGACCTCGCCTAAAATGTGCGAAAGGTTGCCAGTACCTTCGGTTCCAACTCCTTCACGTTGGGGGGCGGATGATTCCCATTCATGTAAGGGCCGTCGAATTCGATGTGCAGAAGCCTGCCCCGTAGGTTGAAAAGGTAATCGTCTGAATAGTCGACTCCTCCCCCACCAGGGCCGTTGTAATAGAAGGTTAGCTGCCCGATTTTCTTCGCTTCCGGGAGGTTGCCAGAGCGAGACAGTGCCTCGAAACGATGTTGTCCGAAGGGGTACTGATCGAACCAGATAAGTATGTCGCCTTCTGCCCTTAGTTCGAGAACCATACCATATCGTCTGCTGGCATCGCGTCTGATTTTGTAGATAGCCGGGTACTGAAAGCAGAATCGGTGCGTCTCGTCTATGTAAATTCGCCAGCCAGATGGACCGTTCGTGGAACTGCAGGAAGTATCACTGGCAAACGAAGGCAGAGCAACGCAGAATGCCGAAAGGACTATTGCTAGGCTTGCACGGTTCATCTTTGAGCCCCATCTACTCTCAACAGGATACTACTGACCGACGACGTGGATATCGGTTGATGCTATCTGGCGATTGCGCGCAGAATCCGGATTCTCAAAACGAGTCCCTAATCGTCGTCAGGATCGGTTCTCGGGCTCTTGTCATTTAGAAAATACTCAGCGTTCTGGGGCGCGTTGATGGTCTGGAAGACGAGTGGTGTTTGGGTGAGATCGAAGCAGTCGGAAAGATCGTCCGTGGTGTGGGCGTCGGCGTATCCGAGCGACGGCAGGGTAAAAGTCTTCTCGATGAAGTTCAGGACGCTGCCGAAATCGTGGTTGACGTGAGAAATGTACTTTGCCTTAGCGTAGGGCGAAACCACGATTAGAGGAACGCGGAAGCCGTAGACGTAGCCTGATCCCCAGCTCGTACCGTCGTTGATGACCGACGGGGGCGGAACGTGGTCGTACCATCCTCCCCAGTCGTCCCAGGTAATGATGATGGCGGTGTCGGACCAGTAGGAACTGGTGCCGATGGCATTGACGATGGAGGCAACCCAGGATGGTCCTCCAGTGCCGTTTACGTTTCCTGCGTGGTCGGAATTTGCGCCGGTGGGGATGACCCAGCTCACTGGCGCCAGGTTGCCGTTCAAGATGTCGGTGAGAACCCCAGTTTCAGGGATGACGACGCTGTTGACCCAGTCGGAACCGGTGCAGGCTGTGGCATTGGGCGGCGGAACATTGGGGCCGCACATGTGCTGGATAGCATTGGGTGAGGTCCACAGCGAACCCGCCGAAGGTGTGTAGTAGCGCCAGCCGATCCCCTGGGCGTTGAGTTCATCGGTGATCGTGGGATGGTCCGCGCAAGGATACATGGTGCTGGATTCCGTGCCGCTGGGGTCAATCAAGTAGACGAATTCGGTGGGAGGGGCCAGGCAGCCAGTTTGATTGCCGGCACCGGAGACGCCGCCCGCGTTCTCGGCAATGAAAAGATTGCTGGTTGCCGTGGGAGCGGAGGTGCCGGAAATGATGAACTGGTGCGCGGGAAAGCTAGGGCCCTGGTTGGTCTGAAACATGCGGTCGCCAAAGGTGTACTGCTCGGCCAACTGAAAATAGGGGCCAACGTAGGAGGGATCGACGTAGAAATATTGCGGATTGGTGGGCGGGCAGTTGGTGGCGCCTTTGTTGCAGCCCACTGCGATCAGGTTGGCGCCGTCCATCTTGCCGCCGTCATACATTTGAACGAAGGCGTGGTGCGCGTGGCTGAGATCGTAGTTGGTGGCCAAGGAACCGGAAACGAGTGGTACAGTCTGCCCGGAAGAATTCAAGCCGCTGCTGGCGATGTCCGCGCCGTTGTTGATCAACACTGGGTCGTGAAAGAGATTGTCGGGAGTGCGGTTCTTC
>JBEKWZ010000690.1:0-3206 GCA_049512555.1 Candidatus Sulfotelmatobacter sp.
CATTGATGACGGGCTATTCTTACGCGATTCGTGCACGGTTCACAACGCCTTTCGGCGCCGTATTCCTCCAGGCCGCCTGAATCGCCTTGGCAAGTATCGCCTTCTTGGCTGCCTTCAGATGCACGCTGGTAGCCCCAAGGCGCCCCCAGGCGCCTTTCACAGGGACGAAAGTCTCCGGGTGATCTTTGGTGAAGTAGTGCTGATCTTCGGGAGAGAGCTTGACCATGCCACAGGATTTGTCGGGATAGCCGAGCGTGGCGAAGATTTTCCCCGCGACGCGGAAGTCAGGATGGGCCATGTGCGCGCGCTCTTCGGTCTCGGGCAGGGACAGCGCAATCTGGCGGAAGTCTTTGGCAGTCATGGACGGCCTCGAAAGAAACGGTGCCTTCCATAGCATAAACCGCGAGAGGACTGGAACGTTACGGACGCGCGTCGCGACGATTCGTTATCGGCGATTCGTGTCAGGGCATCGCTTCAGCGATGCCAAAGCATGAGGCAGAATGACAAACGGCTTCAGTCGTTAACTTTTGCCCACGGTGCCGGCGGCTAAAGCCGAAGCCCGATTCGCCCCTATTCGGCATGCCTGAAGGCATGCCCCGATACGAATCGTTGTTTCTGGGGTGGTAGACTTCCGGCCATGAGCGATGCTGCCGCCGGGCCCGCGCTGTATCTGGTCGCGGCGCCGATCGGAAATCTTGAGGACATCACGCTGCGGGCGCTGCGCGTGTTGAAGGAAGTTGACGTGATCGCCTGCGAAGATACGCGGCAGACGCAGAAACTGCTCAATCATTATGCGATCGCGACCCGCACCACCAGCTATCACGAGCACAACGAGATGACGCGCTCGGCGGAGCTGGTGAAAGAAATGCAGGAGGGCGCGAGCGTGGCGCTGGTGACCGACGCGGGCATGCCGGGAATTTCCGACCCGGGATACCGGCTGATTGCGCTGGCGATTCGGCATCGCGTGCCGGTGGTGCCGGTGCCGGGCGCGTCGGCATTTCTGGCCGCGCTGGTGGCGAGCGGCCTGCCCACGGACTCATTTCGCTTCAGCGGATTCTTACCGGCCAAGCGCGGCGAGCGGCGGGCGGCGCTGGAGTCGGTGAAGAGTTCTCCGCGGACGCAGGTTTTCTACGAAGCTCCGCACCGCATTGTCGAGGCGCTCACCGACGTTGTCGAGGTCATGGGAGAAGCCCGCCATGTAGTGATCGCGCGCGAAGTAACCAAGCTGCACGAAGAATTCCTGCGCGGCCGCGCCGCCGAAGTGCTGGAGAACTTAAAGGCCCGCGAAGCGGTAAAAGGCGAGATCACGCTCCTGATCGGCAAGGCGGAAGAGAACGACGCTCGTGGAGCAGCGGACGCCTCGTCCGCCCGTGTTTCGGTCCGCCAGCGGGTGAAGCAGATCATGGCAGACGAGAAAGTCGACGAGAAAGCCGCGCTGAAGAAAGTGGCGAAGGAGCGCGGAGTGTCTAAGAGCGAGGCATACCGGGAGTTGCAGAGGAGCAAGTAGGAAGAAACTCGGCGCTAATCGCCTATGGTTTGGAACGATATGGAGGCAGACGTCGCAAAATGCCCGAAACGTACGAGGAAGGGAAGACGAGAAAAGCGGTCGAGACCGTGGTCGAGATAGTTGCCGAGTCTCCGAACATCAGCGAACTTGAGTTGGTGGCAGCCCTCGAAAACAAAGGCTTCTCGCACTTCGACGCGGAGAGGCTCTGCGCATTTGTTCCTTCGGCCTTCGCTTGGGCGCTCCTGAAGCGTATGGGCCTGCAGTCCTTTCCTGACCACTACGTAGCCTTCGACAAACTCGGGAAGGAAAACAAATTCCCAATCGGCCGCGAACGCTACTTTGCTACAGCGCTTGAGCTTGCCTCTCATACTATCGAGCATGGCTGGAGTCCACTACTCACCAGAGTCAAATTCGAGTCGGTGGCGTTTCGTAGCGCGGAGATGGGCGCTGTCAACAAGCTGCTGAATTCTGGCGGGACGATTGCGAACGCTGAGCTGCTTCCTTTGCACGTGTTCCGTATACCGGCTGAGGTGGCTCAAGAAACCGGAACTTCCACTGCGGGTGGTCAGGCGGTGCGAGAAGCCCCCTAGCCTTCAGTTGACACCGGGGAAATTCATTCGAGGAGTCCTACTTCCCCGCCAACTCCTTCTTCACGACCTCGCTGACCATCTTCCCATCCACGCGCATGCCGGCGGCGTTGAACCTTGCCATGGCGTTCTTCATGACTGTGCCCATCTCCTTCATGGTGGGAGCGCCCATTTCGGCGATGGCGGCTTTTACTCCGGCGACGATTTCCGCTTCTCCGGCGGATTTGGGCATGTAGGTTTCGATCAGGACGATTTCGGCGGCTTCTTTGTCGGCCATTTCCTGGCGTCCGCCCTTGGTGAACTGCTCGACGGATTCCTTGCGCTGCTTGATCAGCGTGGCCAGCACGGCCTGGGATTCTTTGTCGTCGAGTGGGGCCATTTTTTCGACCTGCTTGAGCTGCAGGGCGCTTTTGACCATGCGCAGGGTGGAGAGGCGGGCTTCTTCCTTGGCCTTCATGGCAGAGACGATGTCTTTTTGGATCTGTTCGGTGAGGCTCATGAGGGGATTATAGACGGGCGGGTGGTCAATAACCTCAGGGGCTGAAGCCCAAGGGATCTAGGAACGCTAACGCGGCCCTAAAGGGCCGCTCTTCCACGATTGTCCCTTGTGACGCGGGTCACGGCGCGGAACTCGGCTTTGCGATACACGATTGCTGGCGTGGGCATTTTGCAACGACGGGTTCCGGCAAACTTCCGGTAAACTACAAAGACTATCCCTTTCATAAGGACTCTGACTATGTTGCATAAGAATCGTCTTTTTACTCCGGGGCCAACGCCGCTGCTGCCGGCGGCGCAGACGGCCATGGCTTCGTTTACGGCGCATCATCGGACGGCTGACTTCAAGGCGCTGTTTCAGCGCGTGCTGGCCGACATGAAGGAATTCGTCGGCACCAAGAACGACGTGCTGGTGCTGGCTTCGTCGGGCACCGGCGTGATGGAGGCGTCGGTTTCGAACCTGACTTCGCCCGGCGACAATGTGCTGGTGCTGACGGCCGGCAAATTCGGCGAGCGCTGGACGGGGCTGGCCAAGGCCTTCGGCTGCCACGTCGACGTGCTGGAGGTCCCTTATGGCCAGACATTTTCGTTGGACGACGCTCGGGCACGCCTGAACC
>JBEKWZ010000691.1:0-3196 GCA_049512555.1 Candidatus Sulfotelmatobacter sp.
CACTTCAAGTGTAGCGAAGATTTCCTCGGTTACAGTTAGGGCGCCGGTGCACCTGCTGCCTTCTTGTAGTCTTTCAGCTTCACGACTTCGCGCAAGTGGACTGACTGCGCCATAAAGTGCAGCGTGTCGTCAACCCGCGCATAGGCCGGGAACCACACTCCATCCACCAGTTGCCGGTACCCGACGAACATCAGCCGGACATCCATGGGCTTGTTCTTCCTGGGGCGGACCGCGTCGGGTACGCTTTTGCCGCACAGCTTCACAATCTGCAGATCCCGATTATCCACCCAAATGCGCCCTTCAAAATAGCGTTTGCCCTTTTCCTCTTTTTTCGGCACCACGTGAAACACGTAGGTGTCGAGATCGTCGACGTGCTGTTGCCCGGAATACGTCAGGTTGTACTGCGGCAGTTCATTCGTGGTCAGGATCCACGGCATAAACTCGCGGATGTCCTGCATATCTTCCTGAGTCAGCTGAACGCCACGCAGCGTGGACTGCTCGGCATACGTGACTTTCTCCGAACGCTTACCTTTGTCGTCGTACGAGACGGTCGAGATCTCATGAAACTGCCCGTCGACGGCTCCCTTGTCGCCGAGCGTCTGCACCATCACGTCCTGGGTATAGGTGTAGTGGTCGCGCGCCTGTTTGACCTTCGTTTCCTGCGCGGTGAATTTCTGGATGACCTCCGGCGCCGTCATGGTCTTCGGCGAAGCCGTGTCGAGCACGCCGTCGCCTTCGGCGCAATCGGTCTGGGCCCGAGCGCCGGCGGTGCACAGAGCGAGCAGGGCGATCGCCATCGCGAATGAAGCCCGCCCGCGCGTCTGATTAGCCTCTTGCTTCCGAACTTCCATCGCGCTGAACTCCCTTACCAGTCGTCAGCCGAAACATACACCGCCGAAGCTCCCCGCGCAAACCGATACATCATCGCGGTCAGACGACCATTTGGTGAATGAGCCGCATCCCGCGCCCTGCACGGCTTTCAGGCGCAATGCTCGTCCTTCCCATAATATGCAAAGTCTTGCGCCGCCCTCCGGAGCCCCGCTGTAAGTCCAATAATTAAAAGCAGTTTAGGTTGGTATGGGGGTTGCAATCATCCCTTTGGATTCGGAACTCAACGCTCATGAAAATCACACTCTTCGTCCTCTTCCTCATTTGCACCTCCGCAGCCTTCGGCCAGGCCGGAGTATCCGTGCTGCCGAGCCAGCCCCAGGTCCTTCAGTCGCCCAGCCATCCTCTGCATGCTGAGATGCACGCCATGGCGACCGAGAGCCCTCTGGTCGGCGGCGGCAGCTACACCTACGCTCAAGGCGAACGCCCGCTCTGGGAGTTTGGTCCAGTTTCTGAGCCCACGCCTCTCGGCGACGTCGCCCGCGCCTACCGCAAGGAAAAGCTGGCCGCCAAAAAGGCCGAGATCGTCTTCGAAAAACAAGGTTCGTAGTCTGAAACGAACCGTGGAGCCCCGGACGGCCCTCGTCCGGGGACCGTCGCCCCGCGACCCTCAACGAAGACTCCGCCCTCGCCAGCCTCAGATTCCAATCGATCTTTTCCCACTCTACATTCGCCCTGACTCACTCCAATCCCACAACCCGCATCCAACCATAACGTCCGACAAAAGCTCCACGATTTTCCCGGCGAATTCCCCGTGCTCTGTCCCACGGGATTGGCGGGAGTGTACACTGGCCCACAAGGGAGGGAACGTATTGATGAAGCCCTGCAAGGCGGACATGGTCCGCATCGGTGTGATCCTGCTGTTCCTTTTGGCCACGGTCCCGGCCTATTGTCAACGAGGGACCCTCGGAGTCGATGTAGGCCAGATCTCCGACCACTTTGACGGTTTCTCGCCCGTCACCGCCGGCCTGGTGGACGTCAACGGTGAACTGACTGTCAAGGGCGCCTCCGCTAAAAACGGCGGTCCCAGCATCGTGGCTGGAGGCGAAATCCGTTTTCCTACCGACACCAACAATCATGCAAAGGAGTACGCCGTCTATGGCGGTCTGATGTTCGGGAGTCATAATTTCTCCTTCGGCGTCGACGCCCAGGTGCGCAGGATTTATATGCCGCCGGCTGTGGTGGACGACCAGGTCTTCAATCGCGACCGGCTGGAACTGTTCCAGTTGCCCCTCGTGCTCCGCTACAAATTCGGACCGTCCAAGCACGCCTTCTTCGAGGCCCGTGGCGAGCCCGAATTCAAGCCCCACTACCTCACCAATGCCTCCACGGTGAATTTGCCCAGCCCCGGATTCGACCACGGCTACACCCTGAAGGGAAGCGTAGGCTACAAGTTCGGCCAGTGGTACTACGTCAAAGGCAGCTACGAAACCCGCTATTTCAAGTTTGCGTCGACCGCGGGCAATCCCAACAACCTGTACAACTGGAAGAGCAACGTGATCAGCGGAGGCGTGGGGCTGACGTTCTAGAGAAGCTTTCAGCTATCAGCTCTCAGCCCTCAGCGACCAACTCCTTTGACTGGCGGCGCGACGCCAGCCCGAATCCCGGCTCTTCCACGTCAGCTCCACAGGACGCTGGAAGTGACGTGGAAGAGCGGCCCTTCAAGGGCCGCGTTACAAAACGAAAAAAAACAACTCCACTCTGCCGAAGGCGATTGCCGGAGCGCGAAGCTCGCAGGCAACTGGAATCACCGCGGCCCCCGAGGTCTTCCGTGCCCTGGTTGTCATTCCGACGCGCGAGCAAAGCGAGACAGGAGGAATCTGCTTCAGTCCCTATCCCGTTCCGCCCGCGCGTTATCGCAACCGAGAAGAGCACGACTTTCAGCCGCGCCAGTTCCACCCGCCATAAAGGAACGGCTTCAGCCACTGAGCGAAGTAGAATGGAAAGGAAGATCGATCCGCCGGCGCGGAGGAATCATGGAGCACAGAACCGAAGCAATCCGACAAGCTGCCGAAGCCGGCCTCAACCGTCTGTGGACGCATACCGTTGGTGTCGCTAACACGATTCGTGACGTCGGATTCGATCGGCTGACCGGTCGACGCGGCTACGGGGAAACGATGGGCACCGGCTGCGCAGGGCGTTGGGGCGATCACTCTTTCATTCTTACCGCGAAGCACGTTCCACACAAAGAGGCCCAGCCGAAGGACATGCGCATCTATTGGCGCCCGGTCGGGAAGCTTGAGAGGCGCCCAATAGAGCAGGTCCATCGCGAAGACGTAACAGACGCAATGCCTATTACGGACCCCTC
>JBEKWZ010000692.1:0-3653 GCA_049512555.1 Candidatus Sulfotelmatobacter sp.
GGTTCTTGGGGCTGAAGGCTCTGAACTACGGAGGGTAGTCGGTTTAATTGTCGGCTCCCGCGGAATCGAACCAAGGCGGTGTTTTGAGAAAACGGATCGGCAGGAGTCTAGAATGGACCTGCGGGCATGGATTGGAGTTTTGCTGGTCGTCATCTCTCTGGGCGGCGGGTATCTAAGAGTCAGAGCGCTCCGCCGTGCAGGCATCGTGCATGGCTTTGGGCATCCTGTCCTCGACAATCTGCTGCTTCTCGCTTCCGGACTTTTGTTGGCCGCAGTTTTGGCGCTGATGCTTTACCTATTCGGAGGCAATCATCTGCATCCGATCAGAGAGAGGATGCTTGCATACTCAGTCCTCATTTTGGTCGGAGGTGTGCTCACGTGGCTTTGCACTCGAGTTTTGCGCGGCAATGCCAAACGTTGATATTCCACGCGGCGGCAAAGCGTAATGATAGATAAGAATAAACAAAAGGAAAAAATGATGATCAACGATCTATTGCTTTCTGAGTTTGACGAAGAAGCGAAGAAGACGCGGGCGATGTTGGAGCGCGTTCCAATGAAGGCCGATTTCGCGCCGCATGCCAAGTCGATGCCGCTGGGTAAGCTGGCGCCGCATGTGGCGGAACTGCCGGGATTCGGCGTGTCGATTTTGACGACGCCGGAGCTGGACTTTGGCAGTGGGCCGCCCCGAGTCCGTCCGGCGTTCGAATCTCCGGAGCAGCTGGTGAAGGCGTTCGATGAAGGCGCAGCGAAAGTCCGGGAGGCGCTCAAGAACACTAAAGAAGACGCCTGGACCGAAAGCTGGAAGCTGAGCTTTCAGGGTAAGCCCATCTTCGCCGGGTCCCGTTTTCTGGCGTACCGGCAGATGTTCTTGAATCATCTGGTGCATCATCGGGCGCAGCTGGGAGTGTATTTGCGGCTGAACGACACGCCGCTGCCGGCGACGTATGGACCGTCGGCAGATGACCGGATGGGCTTCTAAGTGGCTTGCTGCCAACGGGAAGCGTGGATTTCCATCCGAACGGCAATGGGATGAATCTAAGGTTGCATGCGCCTTCGTAGGGGTATTGCCGGGTTTGTAGCCGTTATCCAATCGGTCCTCTTTCTGGTCCATTTTTTTCTCTACCAGACTTGGATTCATTCCGCCGGGCCGGGCACGGATTCGCTCGTCGCCCGCACTGTGTTTGCCTTGTTGTCGATCAGCTTTGTTAGCGCATCGCTGCTCGCATTTCGCTATACGAATCCGCTGGTGCGCGCGTTCTATCGCGTTGCCGCAATCTGGCTCGGATTGCTGACGTTCGTTTTCGCGGCGGGGGTCATTTCCTGGATGGTTCTTGCCGTCGCGTCGATCGCCGGCTGGCACTTGAACTTCCACGCGATGGTGGTATGGCTGTTCGCAGGCGCGTCGGTCATCGGTATCGCCGGAGTCATCAACGCCAGTTGGACCCGCATTAGCCGCATCAATGTCCGCCTCGCAAACCTGCCTGAGGCGTGGCGTGGACGCAAGGCGGCCCTCATCAGCGATCTCCATCTCGGACATGTGCGCAATGGAAATTTCCTGCGCCGCATGATTGCCAAGATTTCCAACGAAGATCCCGACGCCATCTTCATCGCCGGAGATTTGTTCGATGGCACCGCCATCGACGCTGGCAGCGCCGCCCAGCCGCTCAACCAACTGAAGGCGCGCCACGGCGTCTACTTCGTCGCCGGGAATCACGAGCAGTTCGGCGATGACAGCAAGTATCTGAACGCGGTGAGGGCTGCCGGCGTACGGGTGCTCAATGGTGAAAAGGTCGAGGCCGATGGGTTGCAGATTGCCGGCGTCCCTTACGACCACGCGACGCGCGGGGAGCACCTGGCTTCGGCTCTGAAGAAGATCGGTCTCGACCGCGACCGCGCCAGCATCCTGCTGGTCCACGCGCCGGATCATCCCGCAGTCGCCGAAGCCGCTGGAGTCTCGCTGCAGCTTTCCGGACATACCCACAGAGGCCAATTCGTCCCGTGGAGCTGGTTCGCGCGAAAAATGTATCGCCAGTTCGTCTACGGTCTGAGCCGGATCGGGAAAATGCAGGTCTTCACTTCAAGCGGAGCCGGCACCTGGGGCCCACCGCTGCGCCTGGGATCGAATCCGGAAATCGTCGTGCTGCGGTTCGAATGAGCCAATTGTCTTCGCTAACTGCTTAGTCTATTCTGAAGTAGATGAAAGTGAATACCCACGAGGCTAAGACCCATCTTTCCAGGCTTCTAGAGCGAGTCGCATTGGGGGAAGAGGTCATCATCGCGAAGGCGGTAAGCCTGTGGCGAAGCTTGTCCCGTTGAGCGGCGAGCCGAAAACGCGAATCCTCGGCAGTGCGAAAGGCGAGTTTGTGGTCCCTGACGACTTCAGTGATCCACTGCCCAAGGAGATCGAGGATCTCCTCTACGAGTGAAGGCTCTTCTGGACACGCACGTATTCTTGCGGGCGATTTCCGGAGATGAAAGCCTTTACCGGCGCACCGCGATTTCTTGTAATTCCATAGCTCTTAGCAGGAGCCAATCTTGTCTCGTCCTAAACCGATTATTCTGACCATTCTCGACGGCTGGGGATACCGGGCCGAAACTAAAGCCAACGCCATCGCGCTCGCGCGTAAGCCGACTTACGATCGGTTGCTGCGGGAGTATCCGAACACACTGATTCATACCAGCGGGCCGTTCGTGGGGCTGCCCGAGGGGCAGATGGGCAATAGCGAAGTCGGACATCTCAACATTGGCGCCGGGCGCATTGTGCACATGGACATCACGCGCATCGATTTGATGATCCAGAACGGGGAATTCTTTTCGCACCCGGTGCTGCTGGATGCGATGAAGAACGCGCGCACCGGCGAGCGGCGGCTGCATCTGTTTGGGTTGCTGTCTGACGGAGGCGTGCATTCGCAGCAGGCGCATCTTTATGCGCTGCTCAGGATGGCCAAGCAGAATGGGCTGGAGCGCGTTTTCGTGCATGCCTTCATGGACGGGCGCGACACTCTGCCCACCAACGGGGCGGGATATCTGGAACAGCTGCAGCAGAAAATGCGCGAGTACAACTGCGGCAAGATCGCGACCGTGAACGGCCGTTACTATGCGATGGATCGCGACCGGCGGTGGGAGCGGATTTCGAAGGCCTACAACGCGATGGTGTTTGCCGACGCCGAGGGCGGCAAGCTGGCCGATCCGCCGAGGGCGGCAAGCTGGCCGATCCAGTGCAGGGGATGAAGGAGTCGTACAACAAGGGGGTCACCGACGAGTTCGTGATTCCGTTTGTTGTCGAAGAAGCGGGCAAGAGTGCCCGCTCCACACAGACGATTCGCGATGACGACTCGTGCATCTGTTTCAATTTTCGCGCCGACCGGGTTCGGCAGATTACACGGGCCTTGACGCGCAACAGCGGGTTGAACGACAAGGGCGGCAGCGATCTTCCGGGGGCGGCCGATCTGGATGCAGCCATTCCGCGCGACCGCGTGCCGAAGAATCTGCGCTACGTCTGCATGACGCAGTACGACAAGAATTTCAGCCTGCCGGTGGTGGTCCCGGCGGAATCGATGGCGAACATTCTCGCGAACGTGATGGGCAATCAGAAAATGCGCAACCTGCGCGTGGCGGAAACAGAGAAGTACGCGCACGTTACGTATTTTTTT
>JBEKWZ010000693.1:0-3191 GCA_049512555.1 Candidatus Sulfotelmatobacter sp.
TCACCGCCATTCAGACGGACACCAAGGGAGCGGTGGACGCGATCGCCAGCATTGGCGACGTCATCCACCAGGTGAGCGACATTTCGAACACCATCGCCGCGGCGGTCGAGGAGCAGAGCACCACCACGAACGCTATGACTCGGAACGTAAGCGACGCGGCCCGAGGATCGGAAGAGATCACACAAAACATCGCAGGCGTCGTGCAGGCAGCACGCGTAGCGTCGACGGGCGCGCAGGAGTTGCATCGGGCGGGAAGCGAATTGGCGGAAATGGCCGCGCGACTGCGCACCGTGGTCGCGCAGTTCAAGATCGAATCCAAAGCCTCATCCGGGGAACAACTGCAGCCGGCCGAACGGATTCGTCATTTGGCAGCCGCGGCGGGAAAATAGAATCGCTTTGCGCCGTCGCGGGTAGAAATCCTTCTGCGGGACCTACCGTGCCAATTCCTGGCCGAGAACCGCAGGATTGCTGGCAAACGACAGGCCGGTTTCAAGATCGACCAGGCGCTCCTGAACCAGTTCAGCGATTTCTCCGTCAAAATGCTGCATGCCGTCAGAGGCTCCAGCTTTTATGGCTTCGAGCAGGCTCTTATTCTCGCGCTCGCCTTTTTCAATGCACTCGCGAGTACGGGCATTGGCTTTGAGGATTTCGAAGGCAGCTACGCGCCCGCTGCGATCCTGCTTTGGAATGAGCCGCTGGCAAATGATGTAGCGGAACGATTTTGCGAAACGCTCGCGCACCGACTGCTGCTCCGCCGGCGAGAACGAACTGACGATGCGCTCCACCGTTTTGGAAGCGTCCATGGTATTGAGACTGGAGAAGACAAGGTGACCTGTCTCCGCGGCTTCCAGCACGATTTCAATGGTCTCGCGGTCGTGCATTTCTCCGACAAGAATCACTTTCGGCGCCTGGCGCATCGCCGAGCGCAGTGCATGGGCAAAGCTGGGCGTGTCGCTGTGCAGTTCCCGCTGATGAATGGTGGAGCACTTGTGATTGTGCAGGAACTCGATGGGATCTTCGATGGTAATGATGTGGTAGTACTTCTCGCGGTTGATGCTGTCTAGCAGCACCGCCAGCGTAGACGATTTCCCTGAGCCCGCCGCTCCCGTGACCAGAACGATTCCGTCGCGCAATTTGGTCACTTCAGATAACTGCTGAGGCAGCCGCAGAGCCCCAAAGTCTGGAATGTTCGTAGGAATCACGCGCATCACGACGGCGCAACTACCGCGCTGAATGAAGATGTTGACCCGAAAGCGGGCCATGCCCGCCATTCCGTAAGAAACGTCGCAGGCCCCATGCTCGCGCAGAGTGTTGATGGCCTGCTTGTTGTCGCCAATCAGATCGGCGGCGATGTGGCGCGTGTCATCGGGGGTGAGGAAGGTCAGCCCGGGGACCTGCACCGGGATCATCTGGCCATAGACCTGCACCTGCGGTGGACGGCCGGGGGAAAAAATCAGATCGCTGATTTTTTCGGCGGCGCGCAACATGGCGGTGAGCAGGGCCGGAGTCGCGACTCTGCCAGTTCCAGAAAAATCTTCTAATGCGACGGAAATCGGAGCAATGCTTGGTGCTGCCATTCGTCCTCACACCTCGGGAATCGCATGCACCACAGAATGGGAAGAAAACTCAGATAGTTAACTGTACCGCGCCGGGGGCTGGGCGCGAAGGACAGTAAGTACATAGACTTTGGTAACCACTTGGAAGCCCCATGAATAAAGGGCGGCCCGCTTGAGGCCGCCCCTGAATGGCTAAATCCGAGAGGAAACTAATTCTTCTTCGCCGGCTTCTTCTTCGTACCGTAGCTGGTTTCCACAGAGGCACCCAGGGTGGTCAGCAGGTCTTTGGCACTTTGGGCATTGGGGCCAGTGGGTGAAAGTTCGAGATACTTCTGGAAGGCTTCGGCCGTGCCCGGAGGAGCGATGGTTTTATCGCCTTGAAGAGTGGCTTTGCCTAGCAGATTCAGTCCCTTCTGGTAGTAGGCTTCGGCTTTGTTTGGGTCGGCGGCCAGGCATTTATCGAACGCTGCGTTGGCCTCGTCGGGCCTGCCGGAATTGGTGAGGACGGCGCCGATATTGAAATATGCCTGCCCGGCAGCGGACGGATCGGTCTGTGCGGACAATTCGTACGTCTTCACCGCGTCGTCGATTTTCTTTGCCTTGTAATAAGCATCCGCGAGGTTGTTGTAGTAAGCAGCCAGATTCTGGGCCTGCTTAGCCGGATCCTTGTCGGGCGTGGCCTTCTTGAGATCCACTGCTTTCTGATAGGACTCGACGGCCGAGTCCAGGCGTTTTTGTTTTTCTGCCGGATCGGTCTGCTTGGTCGCAGACAGCCGGTAATAGTCGGCCAATTTGAACCAGATCAAGTCGCGGGTCGCGTCCATCTGGGTCGCATCAGTCAGGGCCGCGATGGCCGTATCGTAGTCTCCGGCATCGGCCGCTGTACTGGCGGCTTTCAACTTGTCGTTGAGCTTGCCGACGGTGGACCTTTCCTTCTCCACCTTGGCGTTCTGCTCCTGCAACTGCTTCATCTGCTCGGCAGAAACGCCCTTGCCCTTGGCTATGTCCTCTTGTTCCTTCTTCACGTCAAGATCGACGGTGTTCTCGTCGAGTTTGACCGTGAACCCGTTGACATGGTCCATTTCTTTGGCGGCCTTCTGGTCATCGGCCGACTTGTAGAGCGTCACGTTGTACTTGCCAGGGGTGAGTCCGAGCGAGAAATACTCTCCTTTCTTGTTGGTCTTGAGGATGTACTTCTGACCGTTGTCCTGGTTGGCCCAGACCACGACGCCATCCACGACGGGATTGCCCTGGGCGTCTCTGCAGACCCCCTTGACTGTTCCTGAAGCCTGGGCGAAGGCCGCAGGAAGACACAGGCCAAGCGCCAGTAATGCGAATAGAAGAATTACGAAGTATTTTTTCATTTTGCCTCCCGGCAAAGTCGAATTTTGCTGGTCCGATTCCTGAAAAGCCAACCGAAACCTTGTTTTCAACAAATGTCTATCCCGCTGCGTAGGGAATTGGATCCTGCACTCCCGCGGCCGCGAAGGCGCGCAGGCGCAGCACACAGCTATCGCAGACGCCGCAGGCCCGATCCTCGCGGCTGTAACATGACCAAGTTAAATCGAAGGGTGCACCCAGTTCAAGGCCAAGGCGAACAATATCGGTTTTCCGCATGGCGATGAGCGGGGTGAC
>JBEKWZ010000694.1:0-3190 GCA_049512555.1 Candidatus Sulfotelmatobacter sp.
GAACTCGCCATCCCACCGCATCTCGCTGGTGATTTTCTTAGCCCATTCCAGTTCGCTGAACGACGGTTCTTCGCACACGTTAAAGATGCGCCCAGCGGCGCGATCATCCGTGGCAGCCCGGGCGATGGCCTTGGCCACATTCTCGACGTAGCCTCGCGGCGAGCGCCACCCGGCCAGCGTTTGAGGAAAGATAATATGGCGACGCCCGTCGAGAACCCGTTTGACCACGGGATAAAAACGATGCAGCGGATCGCCCGGTCCGTACACCATGGGAAGACGCAGGACCGTGCCGGCAAGTTCCGGGTCATCCATCACCACGCGCATCACCACGCGCTCCGCCGGAATCTTGTCGTAGTCGTCCGTCACCCAGGCGAAAGTCTTGCGCAGGAACTGCAAGCTCTCGGGTGGGTAGGGATGCAAACGGCGCCGCAGCTCCGACTCTTCCGTAAGAGGCACATCCTGCAACGGTCCGCTTTCTGTACCGTGCAAAATGCCGACCGCGCGGTACACGTCCATGCTGCTCAGCATGACTACGCGTCGGGTGGCGCCCCGGAAAACCTGCATCAGTTCTTCCGCCTGCGCGCCCGAACTGAGGACCAAGTCAATCACTACGTCAGGAGCAAAGCGTTGCAACTCCTGAGCGCTGGCATGCAGTTGGTGATGGTCGCCCCGAATCTCGTCGACACCGTCGGGTACGGCCATCGTGCCGCGATGGAACACAGCCACGGTATGCCCTTGCTGTTTGAGGGCAGCCACCACGAACCGCCCGATGAAACCATTTCCGCCAATGAGCAGCAGTCGCATAAGTCACACGCAGAGTGTGAACGGGCAGAATCTTCGGCTGGAAAGACAGATAACAGATAGTAGATAACGGAAACCGGGACCAAGAGAATACACCAGGCCGCGGAATCACTACTCTGTTAGTCGCCGTCTCCGGTGTCAACCGCGACCAACTCCAGGCTCTGCAGCAGCGGACTCGAATCCGCAACCAATTCCACATGGCCGCAGCGCGGGCAGGAGAGAATGGCGTGGCCGGAGACGCCCGGCGCCAGGCTGGCGCGCATCAGCTGGTAGCGTTGCAGCTTCTGCTCACAACGCAGGCAACAAACCGTTTTCTGATACGGATCGACAGAAACGCCGCTCGGCGTCTCGATGGCTGGTTTCATAAATTCCTCAAGAGCAGGAACTGGAGCGGCCCAAGGTCGAGCTGATATCCAGTTTTAGTGGAACGAGTGTACCACGCCCGGCCGCGGGCCAGCCCTGCTCGCCGCGTTCACGCCAGTGCAAAGAAAGGCTCCTCAAAAAACAATTCGATGCGCGGCCTGTCTTCAACGGGAAAGGAGAAAATAGCGGATTTTTACAAACCAGCGGGCCACTAGCTCGGCGGAAGTGTAAACCGGATCGTGACTCGGGTCTGCATTTCGACGGGCTTCCCATCCACCGAGTACGGTTGATATCTCCACTGCCTTACGGCTTGAACGGCCGCTTCGGCCAGCATCGCGTTCCCGTCGACCACGGCGATATTGTGGACGGCCCCCTCGCCCCCGATTTGAACATCCAGCGTCACCAAGCCCTGAATATGCTGCGTGCGTGCCTCGTCCGGATACTCCGGTTCCACGCGATGGATCAGTCGCGAGGCGGCCACGTCTGATTCTGGCCGCTGCGCGGCGTTTCCAGTCGCCTTGTTCCCAGCCGTGGCCGCGGGCTCCCCAGGCGACAGCCGGTAAATCACCTTGCCATTTTGAGTCACTACCAGGCCGCCACTCGGGGGCTCGACCGAAGTTGCTCTTGTCGCTCCCGGCTGCGACGGCGAACCACCTTTCGCTGGCGTCGCCAAGTCGCCGGAGGGCGCGTCCGGTTCGACTCCGGAATCGATCGCACGATCTGCTTTTTCACTCGACGAAGGGCCCGAGGCCGATTGCGTTCCTCCGTTCGACACGCCGGTCGATCCTCCGGCCAAACCGCGGCTGATCGCTCCTCGCCATCCCAGCGCAAGTCCTAGCACTATCGCGGTCACAATCACCAGCACGACCAGGATTGCTGTCCAAAGATCTGTTCCTCTTCGGAATTCCCCATCCGCCGCAGGCGCGGCGGCAACTTCCGCAATAGGTTCCGATTCCGGCGGAATCGTCTGTTCAATCGCCGGCGCACTCTCAGGCCCAGCCCACTTCTCCTCCTCACCGGGAGGAAACGCAGTCTCCTGCTCAGCTGCCGTTGTTTCCTCGATCCGGTTCTCCACATTGTTAGAAAAGGTGTTCGCCAAGTTGTTCGTCAGGTTGGGGACTGCGACGCGACGCGCCAGATTCTTCAGCGAGCTCACATCCTGATCGCCGAACGCATCCAGCAGCGATGAAAAAACTTCCAGGATGCCGAATGGCTGCGGTTCATCGCCGAGCGGCAGCACCAGAATCGATCTCACCCCCAAGCGGCGGCAGGCCTCAGCGTCCACTCGCGGATCGGTCTCCGTGTCGCCACAGAGCTGAACAGTACCCGTTTGCAGGCATGCGCCCGAAAGACCCGACGTGGTTTCGAGGCGAACACCCAGGTCCGGAGCATCCGGGCCGCTGGTGGCCCGACACACCATCTCGCCCGCTCTCGCCAGGGCAATGGCTGCTCCGGTCGCTCCCGTCGCCAGACGCGCTTGCTCGACCACCTCGTGCAGAACCAAATCCAGGGCCAATTCGAACGAAGCCTCTCCGCCGCCGTGAGCCGCAAGGGCCCGGGCAACTTCCGCCACGTCCCGGGGATCTCCCGACGAAACCACGTCGCCGACGTGCAGAGATGATTTGGCTCCTGCTGATTTCGCGTTCGATTTCTCATCCCAGGAGGATGGCGTCTCGTACGAATCCGGGGTCGGCATGGGGTTTTGAGACATCAGGACCTTAGGTCAGTGGCTGTCAGGCATTATGCGGAGTTTTGCGCGAATCCCCAAGGATGTCAACCTCTAAGGCGAAACAGCAGATGACAGGAGTGCAATACACATCGCGCAAAATGCTCAACCACAACACCAAGCAGGATGCGCGAGTGATTCCCGTTTTGGCGACAAATACGCGCCCTTCATGCGTTTTTCTTTACCAGAAAGCAAACCGAGCCAGAGAATTTGTAAAATCAAAGCGAGTCAGTATGATTCAGTTGGCGTGGGTCGCATTATTATTGTTGAATCTCCCTGAGGATCAACCGATGCGGATTG
>JBEKWZ010000695.1:0-3187 GCA_049512555.1 Candidatus Sulfotelmatobacter sp.
GGCGAGGGCGGTATGGGTGCGGTGTACAAGGCGATGGACCGGGAACTCAACCGTCCAGTCGCACTGAAACTCATCCGGCCGGAACTGGCGGCCAATCCCTCGATCCTGGCGCGCTTCAAGCAGGAGCTGCTGTTGGCTCATCAAGTCACGCATAAGAATGTCATCCGCATCTACGATCTTGGCGACGCCGACGGCGTGAAGTACATCAGCATGGAGTTCGTCGAAGGCGTCGATCTGCGCGCCCTGATCCAGGAACGAACGAACGAGAAGAAAAAGTTTACTCCCGAAGAAGCGGTCGAGATTACCGAGCAGATTTGCCGCGCTCTCGAAGCCACGCACAGTGTGGGAGTGATTCACCGCGACCTGAAGCCGCAGAACATCATGCGCGATGCGACCGGACGAATCCTGCTGATGGATTTTGGTCTGGCGCGGACTGTGCAAGGCGACGGCATGACTCAAACCGGAGCTCTGGTCGGCACCATGGAATACATGTCGCCGGAGCAAGCGCTGGCCAAGGATCTCGACCAGCGTTCCGATCTCTTCACTCTGGGCTTGATTCTCTACGAACTGCTCACCGGCAAGACGCCGTACTCGGCCGAGAGTGTCGTCGCGAGTTTGATCAAGCGTACGCAGGAACGCGCCATCCCCGTATCGGATCACGATGGCACGATCCCGCAGCCGCTCAGCAACATCGTGAGCAAGTGCCTGGAGCGCGATCCTAAACTCCGCTACCAGACTGCGGCCGAATTGCTGCACGACCTGGACGCCTATTCGGGCAAAGGCGCCGCTGCCAACCTGCGTTTTCAACCAGCAGTCGAGCCCTGGGGACGAACCATTCACTGGCCGCTGGTCACCGGCATCGTCACCGTGCTCGTGCTGGCGATCGTCGCTTATATTTTCCGCGGTCCGCTGTTTTCGCCATCGGCGCAGAAAACGCCTGCGGTGCAGGCTCTGTCTCTGGCTGTGATTCCGTTTCAAAACACCTCTGGCGACGCGTCCTGGGACTGGCTAGGGCCCAGTCTTGCCGATATGTTGAGCACCGACGTGGGACAATCCACGCACCTGCGCGCGGTTTCGTCCGACCGCGTGCAGCAGGTTTTTCATGATCTGCGAATCGCGCCCAATTCCATTGTCGATTCCACGGTTCTCGGCCGGGTCGCCGAATTCACTAACGCCGACACTCTGGTCTGGGGGCAGTACACCAAGCTCGGCGACCAGATTCGCATCGATGCCACGCTGCAGGATCGCAAACACAATCGCACCATCCAGGTGAAGGCCGAGGCGGCAAATCAGCAGGACTTGTCGGCTGCGGTCGACCGCCTGGCCGGCCTGATCCGCCAGAACCTCGCTCTGTCGCCCGATCTGGTGAAAGAGCTGCAGGCGCAATCTTTCAAGCCGACCTCGACGTCGGTCGAAGCGCTGCGCGACTACAACCAGGGATCGCAGTTGCTGCGCCAGGGAAACAATCTAGGGGCGAAGACGCAGCTGGAAGCCGCGATTAAAGAAGATCCGCAATTTGCCGTGGCCTACTCCCGGTTGGGTGAGGCTTACTCGGCCTTGGGGTATGACGCGGAAGCTGAACAGAGTTCGCGCCACGCGCTGGATTTGAGTCAGAATCTTCCTCTCGCTCAAAGATATTTCATCGAGGCCAGTCTGGCTCGCGTGACCAAGGACAACCAGAAGGCGCTCGCTGCCTACGAAAATCTGGCCAAGAGTTTCCCCGATAACCTCGACGTGCAATTTGCTCTCGGCAGTCTTTACGAAGATGCCGGAGACCTGGACAAAGCGCGCGCCTGCTACGCCAACGTGCTGAAAGCCGACGGCAAGAATCTGGACGCGCTGCTGGCCAGCGGACGAGTCGAGATCAAAGCCGGTAATCCGCAGAAGGGACTCGACCCGCTCGATCAGGCGCGGCACATTGCCATCGATCTCGATAATCAGGAGCAGCAAGCGCTCATCCTGCAGGCCACGGGAATCGCCTACAAGTTAATGAATAAGCCGGCCGAGGCTCTGCGGAACTATGAAGACTCGATGGCCATCAACCAGCGCCTGGGGCAGAAGCGCGGGGTGGCTGCGAGCCTGTCAGAAATCGCGCAGGTGCAACTCTCGCTGGGCAAGCCTGACGCCGCGTTGGCCGCGTACAACGAGTGCCTGAAAATCCGCCGCGAAATTGGCGCCAAGAAAGACGCGGGCGACACGCTGATCGAACTCGGCGATTTTTATGCCGATCGAGGTCAATCCGATCAGGCGCTGCCGATGTTTAAGGAGTCGCTGCAGATTCAGCGCGATGCCGGGGACGAGCCCTACCAGGCGCTTTGCCTGAACAATATCGGCAACGCCTATCTGCATAAAGGCGAGAACGAAGATGCGCTTACCTATCTGCAACAGGCGTTGCAACTCCGCGAAAAACTGAACGTGCCCGACGATATCGCCGAAACCCTGCACAATCTCGGCGAGGCCTACACCAATCTCGGCCAGTACGATCAGGCGATCACCGCGCTCATGCGCGGCCTTGACCTCTATCGCAAGAGCGGCAACAACCAGGGTGCGGCCAAAATCTCCCATAGCCTGGGATTGGTTTTTGGCTATCAGGGCCGCCTGGGCCCCGCGATTGGCGCCTTGCAGGACGCGGTGAAGGGATTCCGCGATCTCGGCGACCAAGGCGTCCTAGTAACGCAAGCCTTGAATGATCTGGGGGGAGCTCTCGCCCACGCAGGACGAGCGGCCGAGTCCACGAAACTGCTGGAAGAGGCTCGAGGCCTGGCCAGTGGCCTGAAAAATGACGCGCTGAGTGCGTCCGTTTTGAACCACCAGGGCGAGGCGAGCTTTTATCAGGGCGACCTGAAGGCGGCCAAGGATTCTTACCAGCAGGCGCTGCATCTGGTCTCGCACGGCTCGGAAAAAGTCGCGCAGCTGACCTCCAAGCTGAACCTGGCAAAGGTGGCCATCGCCGATGGGCATGCCGCGGGGGCGGTCGGCGATTTGCGAAATCTGGTTCCGCAGGCCGACGCGATCGGCGCGAAGTATCTCTCGGTCGAGTGCTCGGTGTCCCTGGCCGAAGCGTTGATTAAGAGCAAGGATTACGCTCACGCCCGGCAGGAATTGCAACGCGCTCTCGGCCGCAGCGAGAAGCTGGGATTGCGCCTGAAAAACGCTCGCATTCACTACCTGCTGGGCGCTGCTCTCC
>JBEKWZ010000696.1:0-3177 GCA_049512555.1 Candidatus Sulfotelmatobacter sp.
CGGAATCCACCCGCACGTCGTCGATCTCCAGATTCTTGGCGGCGATTTCCTCCATCTGGACCAGCATCCGGCCGGTGGCCGCCGATTGCGCGCGCCCAATCGCCGTGGACAGCGCAAAACCTCCTGCCACCGCGAAGACCAGGAAGGCGATAATCCAGTATCGCGACCACGAGTACACTTCTGCGCCCTTGCTGGCAAACGCCGCCGCTGCCTTGTCGTCGAGCACCACTTCATCCTGCAGGATCTTCGCCGCCTCATCGAATGCGTCGCCCCCCGTGGATTGCGCCAGCAGATTCGCCTGGTACTCGTTTTCGACCGCGAGGGTCATCGCCTGCTCATGCACCGCCAGGTATTTCTCCCAGGCCCTGCGAAACTCCTGGTCGAGCCTGCGCTCTTCCTCGGAACTCATGAGTGGTTGATATTCCTTTTCGTGCGCTTCCATGTCCATCTGCGCCTGCTTCAGGGGCGCATCCCATTTCTCTTTATGCTCGTAGGCCAGCAAACGGCTAAGTTCGAATCGTCGCATCGCCGAAGCGTCATACTTGAGCGCTCCCAGCGCCTTCACCGACGGCATCTGCCGCGACATCACCTGCACCGTCGTTCCGTTCACCGCCGACAGTTGCATCAGCCCAAAAATCCCCAACCCCAGCATCAGAAGCTCAAGAAAGCCGAACGCGATGGCGAGTTGCTTGCCGATATTCAAATCGCGAAACCAACCCATTGGTCAGCCCTTTCCGTTCGGAATTCTGCTTCCCTGCCCCAACTGCCAAGCGTACGACCGCCGATCACTGGACAATCGTTTCATCGGCAAGGCAGACAACCTCCTTTAATTCCTTGTCATTCCGAATCTAAATTCCTTGTCATTCCGAATCTAAATTCCTTGTCATTCCGAATCGGGCTGAAAGCCCGGTGAGGAACCTGCTTCCCCACTCTCATCTCCGCTGCTTCCCCCCACCCCGCCGCCAAATCCTCCCAAGTCGGATTCTCGCCGAATCAACTCCACCTTTTTCTCGCGCCGCCATTTCTTAATCTCCGTCTCCCGCGCAATCGCGTTCTCAACATTCTGAAACGACTCAAAGTAAACCAGCCGATGCACCCGATACTTCCGTGTAAACTCTCCGCCCCCACCCGCCCGATGCCGCAACACCCGCGCCATGAGATATCCCGTCATGCCGACGTAAATCACACGGCTCCTGCTGGACATGATGTAAACGTAATACCGTCGCTCACTCACCATTGCCACTCCAAAGGACAGCAGGTTCCTCACGGCTAAAGCCGTTCGGAATGACAAGTTTTAGGGATTGATTTAAAGAATTGCAGTATCAACGGTCACATTGAGCCTGTGCAAAAACAACTCACCCACCCAAAACTTTCGCCATTTCCAAACTGGGCTTAAAAGGCCGTCCTCAAATTCCTTGTCATTCCGAATCGGGCTGAAAGCCCGGTGAGGAACCTGCTTTCCCCGCCGCGCCCACCAACTCGAAGCTGACTTTTTCCACAAGCTCCCCTGTGACGAACGACCTTTACTGAGAAAACAGAAGTGCGCATACTTACCTCATGCGCGCAAAGGCTTCGGAATATAAGTCCGGCTGTCGGCCAGCGCTGATCATCCGTCGCTCAGCGAGCGACTCTAACTCCTTACCCCGCAATATTTTGCCAGAAACTCCTTCATCCTCAATATTTTGCCGCGAGGCGCTCAGATCCAATCCCTCTAACCGAAACAAAGCAGGGATTTTACGCAGCCCCTCAGAAAAAAATTTCAACCACATATTCAAGCCAATCCGCCCTATTGTTACAATCGCCTTTAATATGAGCCCTCAGCACCCCTTCACCGACGTCCCCGACGCGATTGAGGAAATCCGCTCCGGCCGCATGATCGTCGTGGTCGACGACGAAGACCGCGAGAACGAAGGCGACCTCACCCTCGCCGCCGAAAAAGTCACCCCCGAAGCCATCAACTTCATGGCCAAGTTCGGACGCGGCCTGGTCTGCCTCGCCATGACCGAAGAGCGCCTCGAACACCTCAACATCGGCCCCATGACGTCGGAGAACACGTCGCAGTTCGGCACTGCATTTTGTGAAGCGATCGACGCGCGTCAGGGCGTCACCACTGGCATCTCGGCTCATGACCGGGCGCGCACCATCCAAGTGGCAATCGATCCCGCCACCAAGCCGAGCGACTTGGCTCGTCCGGGACACATGTTCCCGCTGCGCGCCCGCAAAGGCGGGGTCCTCGTCCGCGCCGGCCAAACCGAAGCCTCCGTCGACCTCGCCCGCCTCGCCGGCATGGTCCCCGCCGGCGTCATCTGCGAAATCATGAAAGACGACGGCAGCATGGCCCGCGTTCCCGACCTGATCGAGTTCTGCCGCGAACACCAGATGAAGATGCTCACCGTCGCCGAGCTCATCCGCTACCGCATGGCGCATGAGCGCTACGTGCACCGCGTGGGCGAGGCCCTGGTCGACACGCGCTTCGGCGAATTCCGCCTCATCGCCTACACCAGCGAAGTCGACGGCGGCGAGTCACATGTGGCGCTCATTCGCGGCGACATTGAGCACAGCAAGTCTCCGGTTCTGGTCCGCATGCACGCCCATTGCCTGATGGGAGATGTCTTCGGCGCCACCGGTTGCGAGTGTCACGCCACGCTCGAAGGCTCGCTGCGCCGCATTTCCGAGGAAGGCTCGGGCGCCCTGATCTACCTGCACCAGACTTCGCAAGGATTCTCCGTCGAAAAAGTCGCCGACCGCACCGCCCTCAGCTTTCATCGCGGCCGCAAACTCCCCAGCCTGCTCGACAACGAGAAGCAGACCCAGCGCGAAGTCGGCATCGGCGCCCAGATCCTCTCCGACCTGAACCTGCACCGCATCCGCCTGCTGACCAATCGTCCCAAGAAAGTAGCGGCGTTAGAAGGATTTGGAATCGAAATCGTCGAGCAGGTCCCAGTAGATTTGCAGGGTGTAAAGAGATGATCGCTGCGTGGGTTTTTGCTTGTGCGGAGCGGGCACTCCTGCCCGCTTGCATGCAGTGGCAGAGATTTAGGGGTTGAGAAAAATTCGGAGCCTGCTAATCCTTCCTTGCTTTCGGCCTTTAGCGGGCAGGAGTGCCCGCTCCACATTAAAACGGTTTGCGCACCACCACTTCGCTCTCGCGGATGAAAAACTGCGCCGAGCAGTGCT
>JBEKWZ010000697.1:0-3172 GCA_049512555.1 Candidatus Sulfotelmatobacter sp.
GAAAGAATCAGACGCAGATCGTAGTGGCGGACGGCTGCTGAAATTTTTTCCCAGCGGCGGAGCATCTGCTCGAGCAACTGGCGCTCGGCGAGTTCGAGGCGGTGGGTGAGGTCGTCGAGCCGCTGCTGGCGCTGGTGAATGAGTTCCATCATGCGGGCGAAAGCGCCGTGCTGCGCGAGTTCGGTCAGGGCCTGACGGCCCATCAACAGGCGGTAGCGCATGGCGCGGCTCAGGCGGTCATACAAGGCGGCGGCGTGATCTTCGACCTCCTGGCGAGAGCGGATGACCAGTTCGGCTGCCGCCGAGGGCGTGGGAGCCCGCAGGTCGGCGACAAAGTCGACGATGGTGAAATCGGTTTCGTGGCCCACGGCGGAGATCACGGGGATCTCGGATGCGGCGACCGTCCGGGCCAGCGCTTCGTCGTTGAACGCGGCCAAGTCCTCGGCCGAGCCGCCGCCGCGGGCGAGGATGATTACGTCGACATTGTCGTGCTGGTTGAAGTAGCGGACGCCGGCGGCGACTTCGAGCGAAGCGGCGTCGCCCTGCACCTGGGCGGGATAAATTAACACATTCACGGAATGGTGGCGGCGCTGGAGCACGTTCAGAATGTCGCTGAGAGCGGCGGCCTGCGCCGACGTGACCACGCCGATGCGCGATGGAAGGGTTGGGATCGGCCGCTTGCGGTCGGCGGCGAACAAGCCTTCGGCTTCAAGTTTGGCTTTGAGTTGCTCGAAGGCCAATTGCAGCGAGCCGGCGCCTTTGGGCTCGATATATTCGGCGGAGATCTGCAATTCGCCGCGGTCTTCATAGACGGTAACGCGGCCGCGGACAACTACTTGCAAACCGTCGGCGGGGCGGAAGCGCAGCAGGCGCGCTGACGAACGGAACATTACTACACGAATCTGTGCGTTGCCGTCCTTGAGCGTGAAATAAAGATGACCGGAATCGGGGGCGCGGAAATTGGAGATCTCGCCTTCCACCCAGGCGTCGGAATATTCGCGCTCGATGTGGGACCGGACCGCCGAGACGAGGTCGCGGACTTTCCACACCCGGCGTTCGGGCGGGCGGAAGCTGAAGCCCATCTGGTCGGTGAGGGACATTGTCGGCAGTGTACCGCACCGGGGGAGCAGGGGCTAAAGCCCAACGTCGATTCCGTGCCGCGACGCGGCCCTGAAGGGCTGCTCTTCCACGGTGACTCTTCCACAGTGACGCTATCGGTCGATCAAAAGGCACGCGGGCTTCCGCTCTCTCGTGAAAACGAATTCCCACACTCTCGCTGAAAACGCGAGGAGGGTGGGGACCCCAGACGATATAATCCTCGCGCCATGAATCTTGAACAAAAAGTTGCTGAACTGAACAAGCGGAACCAGCTGGCTGAAGATGGCGGGGGCGCCAAGCGCCGCGAGCGCCAGCACAAAGAGGGGAAGATGTCGGCGCGGGAGCGGATCGAGTTTCTGCTCGACGAGGGCACGTTCGAAGAGACTGACAAGTTGGTCACGCACCGGTGCAATGACTTCGGCATGACCGAGCAGAAAATTTACGGCGACGGATTCATTACAGGTTACGGACGCATCGAGGGCCGGTTGGTGTATGTCTTTGCCCAGGATTTCACCGTGTTTGGCGGATCGCTCTCGGAAACCAACGCTGCGAAGATTGTGAAGATTATGGACCTGGCGGCGAAGATGGGCGCGCCGGTGATTGGACTGAATGATTCCGGGGGAGCGCGGATTCAGGAAGGAGTAATGTCGCTGGCCGGGTATGCCGATATTTTTTTGCGCAACACGTTATATAGCGGAGTAGTGCCGCAGATTTCGGCGATCATGGGGCCGTGCGCTGGTGGGGCGGTTTACTCGCCGGCGATCACCGACTTCGTGCTCATGGTGGATAAGACTTCGTACATGTTTATCACCGGGCCCGACGTGATTAAGACGGTGACGATGGAGGAGGTCACGAAGGAGCAGCTGGGCGGCGCCATGACGCACAACGAAACTTCAGGTGTGGCGCACTTTCTGGCGCATGACGACGCGGAATGTTTGTCGATGGTGCGCGAGCTGTTGAGTTTTCTGCCATCGAATAATCTGGATGAGCCTCCGCGGAAAGTTTGCACCGATCCGGTCGACCGTGCCGACTCGACGCTCGACAAGATGGTTCCGGCGCAGTCGAATCAGCCTTATGACATTAAAGATGTGATTCATGCGGTGGCCGATGACGCTTACTTTTTCGAGGTTCAGGAACATTACGCGAAGAACATTGTCGTGGGATTTGCGCGGCTGGATGGGCGGTCGGTGGGGATTGTGGCGAATCAGCCGTCGGTGCTGGCCGGGACGTTGGACATTAATGCGTCGGTGAAGGGGGCGCGTTTCGTGCGCTTCTGCGACTGCTTCAACATTCCTCTGGTGACGTTTGAGGATGTGCCGGGATTTCTGCCTGGGACGGCGCAGGAGTACGGCGGAATTATTAAGCATGGAGCGAAGCTGCTATATGCCTTCGCCGAAGCGACGGTGCCGAAGGTTACGGTAATCACACGCAAAGCTTATGGCGGGGCTTATTGCGTGATGGCGTCGAAGCACATTCGCACGGATGTGAACTATGCGTGGCCGACGGCCGAAATTGCGGTGATGGGGCCGGAGGGCGCGGTGGACATCGTTTATAAGCGCGAGTTGGATGCGGCGGCGAATCGTGAGCAAGTGCGACGGGAAAAGATTGAGGAGTTTCGCGATCGCTTCGCGAATCCGTATGTGGTGGCCGATCGCGGGTTTGTGGATGCGGTGATCCAGCCGCGGGAAACGCGGAAGAAGTTGATCCAGGCGCTGGCCATGCTGGAGACCAAGCGGGATAAGAACCCGCCGAAAAAACATGGGAATATTCCGCTGTGAGGTGCCGCTTGTGGTGACTCGGCCCGCAGGGGCTAAAGCCCTGTATCTTTTTGCGGGCTCAACGGCACGGCTGAAGCCGTGCCCTTCCACAGAACCTGAGAGGCGATGATGAATAAGCTGCTAGTTCTCCTCACTTATTGTTTACTGACACTGCCCGTTCTCGCGCAGGATCCGGGCACGTGGCTAGCGAATTTGCCGCAGGCTAAGGATTACGTGCAGAAGCGAGCCTCCAGCTACGACCGTAGCGGGGGAAATGGGGATGCGCGGACGATCGCGGCGGGGGAGACTCTTACGCT
>JBEKWZ010000698.1:0-3157 GCA_049512555.1 Candidatus Sulfotelmatobacter sp.
AGGTGTAAGCCTTCATGCGCACCAGATCGACCACGCCCGTAAAACTTTTCTCGGCTCCAATCGGCAGCTCAATCGGAATCACATCCCGGCCAAACGCATTGGTCAGCGATTCCAGCACGCGCTCGGCGCTGGCCCGGTCGCGATCCATGCGGTTCACCACGATCAGACGCGGCGTCTTGTACTCTTCGCAATAATTCCACACGCGCTGCGTCACGACTTCCACGCCCGCCACGCCATCGACCACCACAATCGCCGCGTCGACCACGGGCAGCACCATCTTGGCCTCGTGCACGAACATGCTGAACCCGGGCGTATCGAGAATATTGATCTTGTTGCTGCCTGCCGAAGTCGTCCACTCGACCACCGCCGCTCCAGTCGAAATCGACATCTTGCGCGCGATTTCTTCCTCATCGTGATCGGTTGTGGCCGAGCCGTCATCCACCCGCCCCAGCCGCTGCGTCGCTCCCGCTGTATACAGCATGGCCGACACGAGTGAGGTTTTCCCTGCATGCCCGTGTCCGACCATCGCAACATTCCTTATGTTTGCTCCCGAATAGACTTTCAAGTTGGGCTCCCTTCGGCAGGCGTGGGAAAGAAACGGCCGTAAACGTAAAGAAGATGAGGACAGCAGCAGGCCAACCCAGCATCCCCTGCCAAAACTTAGGATGCTACCACGCGGAGAGCGGAAGCCTCAACCGGATGCGGTGCAAGCGTTCTCGTTTTCCCTGTCATCCCGACCGGAGCCGGAGCGAAGCGACGGCGCAGTGGAGGGACCTGCTTTCCTCACCGGATAATGTCGCGTCGATCGCACTGGGAAGGGCACGGCTTCAGCCGTGCCGCCCGGACCCAGCAAAAGAGGAGGGCTTTAGCCCCTGAGGGCCGGGAAATTCTCCCTGGATCCGTGGCGAACGGGTTTCGCTTCGTAGTATCATCCCCACCAATGCTAGGCAACCGCACCCGCGAGCAGTGGATCGCGCAATACTCGACCAGCCACCAACACCCCGTCAACCGCCTCTGCCACACCCTCGGCATCCCGACCATCTTGGTGTCGCTCGCAGTCGCCGTGGCCGGATTCTTCTTCCATCGCCTCTGGTACCTCGCGCTCGCACTGTTCGTGATCGGATGGATCCTCCAGTTCGTCGGCCACGCCTTTGAAGGCAAGCCCCCCGAATTCTTCAGCGACTGGCGATTCCTCTTCGTCGGCATCCGCTGGTGGTGGGCCAAGATCAACGGCAAAGCCTGATCTTTGGCTAGAGTGGTTTGGCTCGTGTGGGGCGGGCACTCTTGCCCGCCAGGTTTGTCTGCAATCCATTTTTCCGTTACTGCCGTACAGCAATCAGGACCGGGTGCCCCATTTCTCGCGCGTCCTTTGCGAGAGAAGTGGGGAATTATGGAGCGAGATTAAAGGCCGCCACGCTTGCGCCGGCTCACGATTCTGTACTATGCTGACCGCAACCCTGGGGTTCTGATTCACAACCGAAATGCACCGCCTGACCGCACGATTTCTTCTGTTGTTCGCGCTTGTCGGAACTTTTGCTCCGCTCGCGCTGGCGGCCACGGCTGCCCCGGAGCACGCCTGCTGCCTGCGCAAAGGCGTGCACCAGTGCCACGGTTCGGTCCCGGAATCGGATCAGCGCTTCATCCGCGATAGCTGCCGGTACCACGACGGCTACCGTGCCGTAACCACATCGCAGTGGGCGCACGCGCAACCGCAAGTAGCGACACCGTTCGCGCGGAGCGTCAAAGCTCGCATCGCCGAATCGCCCGCCGCCTCTCCCGACGCGATGCGATTCTCCTCGCAATCCACCCGCGCCCCTCCGCAAATCTCCATCGCCTGAGCAATCAAAGAAAATTCAAGCACTCATAAATGCACGTGTGGGACGGGGTCTCTGACCTGGTCGCCGGGCACAGTCCGGCAGGTTCTTGTCCCCGCACCCGATCAGGTCCCAGGAGATTTCATGCGCACCATTCGTATCTCACTGCAGCTGGCACTCCTTGCCATCGCATCCCTCGCCGCATGGGCCAACGATTACGGCGCCATTCGCGGCGTCGTGCACGATCCCCAACATCGGCCCGTGCAGGGAGCGATGGTCATGCTGCGCGCCAAATCGTCCGACTGGGCCAAGAGCGTCACCACCGACGCCGGCGGCGAATTCCAGTTCAACGCCATCGTGCTCGGCGAATATTCCATCAGCGTCGCCAGCCAGGGTTTCGAGCAGGCCTCGCAAAACGTCATGGTCATCTCCGGGTCGGTACCGGTCGTTCACTTCCAACTCCAAGTTGCCGGGACAAAAGAAAACGTCACCGTTTCGGCCACACCCGAGGTCGTCGCCACCGACAGCTTCACGCCCACAACGCTCGTCAGCCGGCTCGACATCGAGCGCACTCCCGGCGCTGACGGCACCAACAGCATGGCGATGATCACCGACTACGTCCCCGGCGCCTACGTCACCCACGACATGCTGCACATGCGCGGCGGTCACCAGACCACATGGCTGCTCGACGGAATTCCCGTCATCAACACCGCGATCGCGCAAAATCTAGGCCCTCAGTTCGATCCCAAAGATATGGATTACGTCGAAGTCAATCGCGGCAGCTACAGCGCCGAGTTCGGCGACCGCACCTACGGCGTTTTCAACGTCGTCCCTCGCACTGGATTCGAGCGCAACAACCAGGCCGAACTCACACTGACCGCCGGCAGTTTCCTGCAAACCGACGACGCGCTCAGCTTCGGCAGCCACACAAAGAATTTCGCCTACTACGCCAGCCTCAACGGCAACCGCAGCGATCTCGGCCTCCAGCCACCCGTTCCCCAGGTCGTGCACGATGCCGAAAACGGCGTCGGCGGCTTCGGATCGTTCATCTACAATCTCGATCCCTCGAACCAGCTGCGCCTGATGACTTCAGCCCGCCGCGACTACTACCAGATTCCCTACGATCCCAATCCCAACGACATCGAAAACGGCTCGATCCCCGCGAACAACTTCACGCCGCAATATCCCAGCATCGGGCTGCGCGACGCCCAGACCGAAAATGACGAGGGCGTCCTCTTCACCTGGCTGCACACTTTCAACTCGCATCTCCTCACCACGGTCTCGCCCTTCTACCACCACAACCGCGGAGACTATAACAGTCTGCCCACGGACACTTCCGTGGT
>JBEKWZ010000699.1:0-3152 GCA_049512555.1 Candidatus Sulfotelmatobacter sp.
CTACGGGTGGCAGACTTTCGATCCCACTCCGGCGGGCGTCAGCGGAACGCCGCAGGGCTGGAACCGTCTCGCGCTCTACGTCGACGCCCTTTCCTCATTCTGGCGCGATTGGGTGGTCAGCTACGACGTTTCGCACCAGTACGCGCTCGGTCAGGCCGCGTTCACCGGCAGCCATGGCCTGTGGACGGGCGCTCGAGTCTGGGCCCGCAACCACTACGAGTCCATGCTGAAGTGGGCGCGGCACAGTCAGAATCGCGTAGAACATTCGCCCGGCCGATGGGCAGTCCTGGGTGCGGCCATCACCCTCGTTCTTCTGCTGCTCGGAAATCTGGGCAGAATCGCACGCCTGCTCCACGAAAAGTGGCTGGCGGCGCATCCCGAGCGATCCCCGGAACAGGCGGCAGCAATGTGGTATCAGCGGATGGGTCGCACCCTGGCGCGGCGCGGAATGAAAAAACCTGCGGCGCAAACGGCGCAGGAGTTCGTGCAGAAGATTGAAGACAGCCGGCTTCGGGAACCGGTCGCGCGCTTTACCCAGGTCTACGAATCCGCGCGCTTCGGAAATTCGATTGACGACGCCCAACGTCTACCGGAGTTATACGAATAAGTCGAACTGGCCACTCGCACTCGCTAGCGCTGATTCGGCGCGCGCAGCTACTCAAGCTAGAACCGCCAGAACGCTCCGCCCCCCACAAAATAATTGTGTTGCCGCGATTTCCCCGTGGGGGCCAGCGGGAAATCGGGTTGGCCAGACCAGAAATCTCGGACCTCGCCGCGGATGCTGAGCTTCTTCCAGACTTTCACATCCAGACCGAATCCACCCTCAATCACCGCCGAGGTTGTGGACTTGCCCGGGTTGGCGCCTCCATAGATCAGGCTCGAGCCTTGCCCGATGTGGCCGAAACCGACTCCCAGGCTCACCCACGGAGAAACCGCCGTGGTGGGAAACAAATTCACGCGAGCCGCCGGGGTTACGAAGAGTTCGCTCAACTGTGGGGGCACAACCGCGTTCAGGTAGGCTCCGCCGTTGATGTCTTCATCGTGGTTGTACAGAAGAACAGCTTCCCCGGAAACCGCATAGATCGGGGTCACCAGGAATCGCCGGGCATATTCCCCTTCGACACTCAGGCCTTTTCCAAAGGCGATGATTGTGCTCGGGTCCGTCCCGCTCGTAATTCCCTGGTTGCTGATGAAGATGCGGCCCAGCATGCCACCGATTTCGTTCTTTTCGTCCTGCGCAACCGCCGACGCCGACAGCATGACCACTACGGTCAGGATCGCAACCCAAAGACCTTTGCCAAACATTTCTCCTCCTGCGAGGTGGTTCCTAAATTGTTACGGCGGTAAGACCTAGCCTAGCACGACCCCGGCTGTTTTGGACCATGGGTACTATCTTTTCTGGTGCCATGCCATCTGTGGCTCAAAAGACTGCGATGCCGGATGCCGCTGCGCGGGATGCTAAAATGGAAAGATTGCATGCCTGTAAAAGAGCTCACCGTTGACGTTTCCTCCGATCTCAAGCCTGATCGCAAGCCGGGTCCTAAGACAGAGGTATCTCGCGAGAATCCGCACGCCGACCCACTGCGGCCCGAGGCTCGCGGAGTGCGTTCGCCTGCGCGTCCGCAGAAAGTCGGC
The DNA here is from genome assembly GCA_049512555.1 of Candidatus Sulfotelmatobacter sp. Taxonomy (GTDB): domain Bacteria; phylum Acidobacteriota; class Terriglobia; order Terriglobales; family Acidobacteriaceae; genus Sulfotelmatobacter. The sequence continues at coordinate 1,636 of JBEKWZ010000699.1, forward strand.
TTCGTCAGCCTCGGCTGTCCGAAGAACCTCGTCGATAGCGAAGTCATGATGGGCTTGCTCGCGCGGGCCGGAGCAGAACTCACCCGTCGCGCCGAAGACGCCGACGTGATCGTGGTCAACACCTGCTCATTCATCGAGAGCGCGCAGCAGGAATCCGTCAACACGATCCTCGAAATGGCTGCCCACAAAACCGGCGGCAAAGCAAAGAAACTGGTCGTTGCCGGATGCCTGGTAGAACGCTTTCGGGACCAGATTCGCAAGGATATTCCCGAGGTCGACGCGGTCGTCGGTACGGGTGAGTTGGAGAAAATCCTCGCCGCAACCGGTCTGGCGCCCGCTCCGCAACCCGGCAACAGCAATTCCCCGTTTGTGGTCCTGCCATCGCGGCCGGAAGGCGATGCGCGCGCCGCCCAGGGCCGGTTCTCGCGCGAGAAATGGGATGGGGCCATCGGGGACTTGCCCAACTATCTTTACGACGACGCCACGCCGCGCATTCTGGCCACGCCGCGCCACATGGCCTACATCAAGATCGCCGAGGGCTGCGACCATCCCTGCACCTTCTGCATTATTCCGCAGCTGCGCGGCCAGTTTCGTTCGCGTCGCTTCGAGTCGGTAATCGCTGAGGCCGAGCGGCTCGCCCTGAGCGGTGTGCGTGAAATTACCCTCATCGGTCAGGACACAACCTGCTACGGGGAAGACTTCGGCCTGAAGGACGGCTTGGCCCTGCTGCTAGAAAAACTCGCTGCTATCGAAGACCTGCGCTGGGTGCGCTTTCTCTACGCCTATCCCAACAAGATCACCGGCAAGCTGCTGGATACAATCGCACGGCACGAAAAAATCTGCTCCTACATGGACGTTCCGCTGCAGCATGCTTCCGCCTCGGTGCTGAAGCGTATGAAGCGCGGCGGCGGCGCGGACGTCTTCCTCCGTTCGATTGCGAAAATGCGCCGCACCGTGCCGGACCTGACTTTGCGCACTTCGTTCATCGTGGGCTTTCCCGGCGAAACCGAAAAAGAGTTCGAAGAACTGTGCGACTTCGTCCGCGAAGCGCAGTTTGACTGGATGGGCGCGTTCGCTTACTCCGACCAGGACGGCGCACAGGCCTTCGCTCTCGACCAGAAACTTTCGCCGCGCGAGATCGAGCGCCGCCGCAAGCACTTGATGGGAATCCAGCGCCAGATCAGCAAGAAGAAAAAGAAAGCGCTGGTGGGGCGGGAGTTTGATCTGCTGCTCGAAGGCGAGTCGGAAGAAACCGAGCTTCTGCTCGAAGGCCGCACTCCCATGCACGCTCCTGAAATCGACGGCAAAGTCTTCGTCAACGACTTCCCCGAGGAAGTGGACCCGCGGCCCGGCCAGTTCTTTCGCTGCCAGATTACCGAGGCGCACGACTACGATCTGGTCGCAAAGATTCTATAGCCCGGCGCGACACTGCAAATGGTCTCTTGGCAAATCGCCTCTTAGCCAACCATCCGTCTACAATACGAATCGTATGCCCCGCGAGCGTACCGTGAAGCTCC
>JBEKWZ010000700.1:0-3151 GCA_049512555.1 Candidatus Sulfotelmatobacter sp.
CCGCGAAAGTGTCGCCTCTCTGGCGACGCCAGAGGGGATACCTGATCGGAACATCATGCATATTGCATTCGGTCGGAAGGCGTTTCCTGATGCTGCATGAGTCAATCTTTTTTCAAACAGGCAGCGCTGGCGTTATGGCATCGTAGGGCACGGGAATATGTTTTGCTTGAACCTACCAATCTTGGCCATTCGCATTGCGTTACTGCCAAATTCAACAGACCCTTTCGGCATCTATCGCCGTCTATCGTCCCCAAGCGGAATTATTTGGCGGTAGATGTGACGGTAAGTTAGTTGTACGCTGCTTTCTATTACACAGAAGTTTTGACGAACGGCGGGCATTGGGGCTATGACCGACGCCAAGGGGATTCTATCCGTTGCAGAGTTGCCGCTGGAACTCGCGCGTGAGCGGATAGATCCAGATGCTTTTGATCGGTTGATCATTGCGATGCAGGGTATCGAGCTTGCCGCGGCCCTGGGTGTCGCCAAGGTTTTGCCAGTTGGCAGCTTTGTAGCAGGTGCCGGTAAAGCGCGGCTTCTCGACGAAGGTTTCGAGAAGGACGGGCCGATAGGCGTAGCGCGCATTCCAGTCATCGGGCAATCGTCGGCTCACCAGGGCGAGGATGCGCGAAGCCAAGTTCTTGCAGCGGATCCACGGCAGGATGAGGAAGCGGGCATTGTTTACGACGAGGTGCAGGTTGCGTTGTCGCTGATCGGCCGTCCAACCGATGACCTGATCCCGCGGTTTGACCTTCCAGGCGCTCGCGCCGAAGCCCAAGGCCGCGATGATGTGGCCGGCGGCGCGCACGAAGTAGCGCAGTTGCGCGCCGGGCATGAGTTGATGCCCGAGGTAATGATGACGTTCGATATACGCATTCCACAGGAGCGAGTCGGCTCTGCAGAGGACGGGATCGACGGTCAGCGTAGCCAGGTCGATACTCGGCATGGTGGCGGGCTCGAGAACCGCCTGTTCGAGGTGGGGATAGGATCGGTAGGCGACGGGTTTGGGATTTCTCGGCGGGGGCAAGGTGATGAGCCCATCGGTCTGCATGCGCAGCAGTGCGACACGACAACTCATGTCCTTCAGAGCGCCGTTTTCCCGGCGCCATCCGAGCCTTTCACAGACTGCGCGCGACAGACGGGCGCGGTTCATCTGCGGGACGTTGAGCAAGTCACGGATCAGATCGATCTCGGTCGGCGTAAACTCGCGTCCGCAATAGCGCATCGCTTAGCTCGAGTTGCCCAGACCGAGGAATTGTTTGTGGGCGCGCAACGTCTCGACCGTCTCATAAAGACTCGTCCAGCCGCGCCACAGCACGGTGACGCCGGGCTCGCCATCACCCTTGCGGCCGAGATGCCCGCCGAGCTTGCCAAGCATCCGCACCACCTCACGCAGCGTCGGTGCTGGGTCCGCGGGGGGCAATGCCTTGGTTACGCGAATGTGCAGCGCTTCGACCTCCTCCACGGAGAACACCTCGGTGGCCGGCAGATCCGGGTGTACACGCGCAAGGTAGGTCACATGCATCAGACGCACGCCGATGATGCTGAAGAGGGTCAGATAGCGCTTCAGGCGCTCGGCCTCCTCGAGCATGCAGTCCTCCACCTTGCAGCCGGACTTCAGGACCTTGTGCCAAATCTCAATGCCCCAGCGTCTTGCGTACCATTGCACCTTCTCAGTGGCGGACTCGAAGTCCTTGACGGGCAGATTCGTCAGCAGCACCCAGCTGATCGAGTCGCTGCCGGCGGGCGGGGATTGCTCGGTTGCGCCGATCAGGGTGACGGTCACCGGTTCGCTCGAGCCCGACGCCTTGGCGTGCGCGCCGCGGCGCGGCGGCGCTTGGATCGTGACCTCAGCAACACGCACCTCGATCGATGCGCTACGCGCCTTACGACTGCCGTTACCCGGAACTTCGACCCTCATCGTTCCCAAGGCGGGTGCGTCGCTGAGCGCCTCGAGCATCCGGGCGCAGCCCGCGCTGTCTTCGGGCACGAGTTTGCGATCCGTGCGGGCACGGATCAGATACTTCGCGCGCAGCTCCTTCGCTTGCGTCAAGAACTCGAAGAAGTCCGACTCCCGATCCGCTACCGTAACGACCGGCACGCCCGCAGGCGCGCGCTCGACCGTTTCGCGCAGCGCAATCAGCCACTTCGAGCTCTCCTTCTCCTCGATCGCCGTGACCTGCAAGCGCTCGATCTTTTCCTGATAGTCTTCCTCCGGGATCTCGCCGCGCGCCCAGATACTCTGGCTCACGATCCCGAGCGGCACCCCCGAAGTCGTGAAGGCGAGCGCGTTGTGCATGATCAGGCCACGATCGTGCGCGGCATTGCTCTTGCCAATCGGCCCAAGTCCGCGGGTCTTGACATGGCTGCCGTACGAAAAAAATACCGTATCCTGGATCGCCAGCACCGCACCACCGCAGCCGGACATGCGTGTAGCCGTCGCTTCCCAATGCGGCTTGAGAATCCCCAGCGCACTTGCCTTCGGGTTGTTGAAAAGCCGATACGCCGCCTGCGTGCTCGCCCACGTGCCGCACGCTTCGTTGATCGGCGACGAGGGCGACTTGGCCAGTTGTTCGGCGGTTTTCACCAAGCGACGGTCCAGACGTTTGTCGCGCAGGTCAGCGCGGGCAAACTCCTGCGTCACCCACTCGACCGACTCTGTGCCGGCATCCATCATAGCCTGCACGTCCGGATCCTCGCAGCGCCTCGACTTTCGCACGCAGTCCGCCTGTCCTCGTCGCACGCCGCGACGACGGCAACACTACGCAATCCGAGCGCGTGTGTCCAGCACTTTCGTCGGGGTCATCAAAAACTCAGCGAAAGTCGCGCGAGATGTGTGCAACAGTAAGGTACGCTGGGGAAAACGCTAAAAGTTTCAGGCGCTTATAAGGGCCGGAGACAATTGAGTGGGAGTGACGGGCCCCCTACAGAGTTTTCCACGGTTCGCGCTTACGCGTCACCGGGGGGATTGACGGGGAAATTGGCAAAAACCCGGCTCGGATGCTCACAAACCGCCATGAGCCGACCTAACCCAGCGCCGATTGCATTAAGCATTAGCGGCCATTCAAATCTTGGGTTTGCCCGCACTTCCATTAGAAGCAATAGTGGGAGCGTCTGTCTGGCTGCAAGAATCGGCCGTGAAGGAACTAGGCAA
>JBEKWZ010000701.1:0-3150 GCA_049512555.1 Candidatus Sulfotelmatobacter sp.
TCAGGAATCAAAACGCCCGCACTCTTTACCGTCGTGTTTGGAACCTTGGTCAGCCTCACGATTGAGGTCATACAGTCGTACCTTCCGACGCGAGATTCCGGAACGACGGATCTCGTCACGAACACGCTCGGCACCTGGTTAGGGGTGGCATCATCTCGGCTGTTGGTGCGTGTTCGGTGTCGGTTTCCATGGCTGGACTGGTCCGTCGTGCGCAAGTGAAACCGGTATCCAGACCGAGCGGCCAAGTGCTGCGAATGGGTTGGACTGCACGCGCCGTGACTGCTCCAGTCCTGCAACTGAGCAATCCGCCATTATCCGCCAACCGAAGGAGTAAGAAAAGCTATTCGCACTCTATCTGGCGGCTGCCGTAGTTCTTTTCGTAATAAGTGCGATAAGCCCCGCTGCGGACTCGCTCGATCCACTGCGAGTTCGCACGGTACCAGTCGACGGTGCGGTCCAAGCCGATCTCGAAATCCATGAGCGGGCGCCAGGAGGTTTCGCGCATCAGCTTCTCGCTGGAGAGCGCATAACGGCGGTCGTGTCCGGGACGATCGGGTACGTATTGGATCAGGCTCTCCGGCTTGCCGGTGGCCGCCAGGAGCTTATGGATCACTTGGAGATTCGGCAGCGAGCGATTACCGCCGATGTTATAGATCTCGCCCTCGCGCCCGCCGCGCAGGATGGCCAGAATGCCGCGGCAATGATCGTCGACATACAGCCAGTCGCGCACCTGTTGGCCGTCGCCGTATACCGGCAGAGGCCGGTCTTCGAGCGCGTTGGAGATCATCAGCGGAATCAGTTTCTCGGGAAATTGGTAAGGACCGTAGTTATTCGATGCGCGCGTGATCAGTACCGGCATCTTATAAGTGACGAAATAAGATCGCGCCAACAGGTCGGAGCCGGCTTTGGATGCCGAGTAAGGACTGCTGGGGTTGAGCGGGTATTCTTCGCCGGCTTCCAACGGCGCTGCCAGACTACCGTAAACTTCGTCGGTGGAAACATGCACGAAGCGTTTCAAACGGTGCTTGCGCGCGCCCTCCAGCAGGGTGAAAGTGCCGCGAAAATTGGTCTGAATCACCGGTTCCGGCGAGAGAATGCTGCGGTCCACGTGCGATTCGGCGGCGAAATGGACGATGGCGTCGGGCTTTTCCTCGGCCAGCAGCGAATCCACCAGGGCAGCGTCGCAGATATCGCCCTCTACGAAACGATAGCGGACGTCCTTTTCGATGGATGTCAGGTTCTCCAGGTTGCCGGCGTATGTCAGCTTATCGAGATTGACCACGTGCATGTCGGTCTTGCCGATCGCCAAACGGACAAATGCCGATCCGATGAACCCGGCTCCGCCTGTAACAATAACTTTCACAGATTCTCCGCGCTAATAATTGGTTTACTTCTTCTGCGTTTCCCAATCGTAATTGATCGACGGATCGTCCCACGGCAAGCGGCCTTCGTCCTTGGGATTGTAGAACTGGTCGGTCATGTAGACCAGCAATGCGTCCTGATTGCCGATGACCTTGTACCCGTGCGCCACCCCCGGCGGAATCAGTACCTGCCAGGGGCGCATGGGCCCGAGATACATCGTATTGCGGGCGCCGAATGTCGCCGATCCCAGACGCAGGTCGGCGAGCACCACCTGGAAGAGTCCCGATACCGGAGTCCAGCAATCGGTCTGGTTCAGATGGAAATGAAAAGCCTTGATGGTGCCGCGATAATTCATGGCAGCCGACACCTGGCTGCGGTCCGGCGGAAAACCGCCCGCCAATCCGTGGCCAATGCGCTGCACTTCCAGGAAATATCCACGATCGTCGGGGAACACCGAGAAAGGCTGTACGCGCACGCCGGCGATGAGATCGGGCGAGTCCACTTTTCCGATAACGGCGCCGATGCCCTTGGAATTCTCGGGATAAACCAGCTGCAGATCGCCGTGTGAGGAGATGATCCGCGCGGCGGTTGGAGGAGCCGATGGAGCAGGCATCAGACACGCACCGCACCCTGCTTGGCAGCTACCGACTGCGCAACCAGATTCGCCGCCCGCAAAAGCGATTCGAACGTACCTGCGTCCGTCCACCAGCCCTGTAGATAAGAAAACGTCATCGTGCCTTCCTCGATATAGGCATTGTTGACGTCGGTAATCTCCAGTTCGCCCCGGTGCGAAGGAACTAATGTGCGGATCTTATCGAATACCGTGGCATCGTACATATATATACCCGTGACGGCCAGGTTCGATTTCGGCCGCTTGGGCTTCTCCTCGATGCCCACTACCCTGGCGGCGGACACTTCAGCCACGCCGAAGCGCTCGGCATCCTGCACTTCCTTGAGCAGAATATGGGCGCCGGCCTCCTGCGCCTGGAACTTCTCCGCCGCTTCGCGGATATCGTGCTCGATGATGTTATCGCCCAGCACCACACAGATTTTCTGCCCGTCGGCAAAATGTTCGGCCAATCCCAGCGCGTCGGCGATTCCGCCCTCGCCTTCCTGGTAAGTATAATTAATGTGCTTCAGCCCGAATTCCTTGCCATTGGCTAACAGCCGCAGGAAATCGCCCGAATTCCTGCCGCCGGTGACGATCATGATATCCCGAATGCCGGCGTCCACCAGCGTTTGAATCGGGTAATAAATCATGGGACGGTCGTAGATGGGCAGCAGGTGTTTGTTGGTGATTTTAGTCAGCGGAAATAGCCTGCTTCCGGTTCCGCCCGCGAGCACGATGCCCTTCATAAGCCTTCATCATACAATACGATTTCAGTGGGCCGGAGAAACCGGCTAAAATACCTGTACCATGATGCACTACGAATGGAATCGAGTGCCGGCCGAGCAATTGAATCCGCACATTTCCCGCAAGGCCATCCACAGCGGGAATATGACCGTCGCCCGGCTGGAGTTGCTGAAAGATGCCGTGGTTACCGAACACAGTCATCACAATGAACAGATCACCATGGTGGAGCGCGGCGCGCTGAAATTCGCCATCGATGGCGGCCACAAGGTGGTCCGCACGGGTGAGACGTTAGTAATCCCCTCCAACGTTGCACACAGCGTGATCGCGCTCGAAGATACCGTGGTGTTCGACATTTTCGCGCCGCAACGAGACGACTGGCCACGCTAACAATGAGTCCGGTAAAACGAGGTTCCCAAGCTCTTTCACTGGCGATG
>JBEKWZ010000702.1:0-3146 GCA_049512555.1 Candidatus Sulfotelmatobacter sp.
GCCCATCACTGGCATTCACCTGTGGTTCGACCGCCAGATCTCCGATCTCGACCACGCCGTCCTGCTCGACCGCACCATCCAGTGGATGTTCCACAAGTCGCGACTGCAGCCCATGCGCGCAGAAGCCCATCGAGAACGGAACGGAAACGAACGGAATGAGCACGAACGGGAAGGGCACGACTTCAGTCGGGCCGTTGCGGCCAACCAGAATCCGGCTTTAGCCGCTGAGCCCGGAAGCTACATCGAACTGGTGGTGAGCTCGTCGAAATCCCTCATCGACAAATCGCGCGCCGAAATCGTCGACCTGGCCCTCGCCGAAGTCCGCGAATTCTTCCCTGCCGCCCGCGAAGCTAACCTGGTGAAGTCCACCGTGATCAAAGAACTGCACGCCACCTATTCCCCGCGCCCCGGCATCGACGCGCATCGTCCCATCGCAGCCACAGTCTGGCCGCGGGTTTTTCTCGCCGGCGATTGGACCGCCACGGGCTGGCCCGCCACCATGGAAGGCGCCGTCCGCAGTGGATACCTCGCCGCCGAAGCCCTGGCCCGTGCCGCTGGATTCAAAGACTCCCACTTCCTTTCGCCTGACCTGCCCGCCTCCGGATTCATGCGCCTGTTCTAATTTCGTGTGGGTCCAGTCTTTGTGTGGGTCCGGGTCTCAGACCCGGACGGGCCGAGCAGCGCTCGGCTGCCTTTTCAGCTGCCAGAGAAAATCCACCCTCAATAAAAATGGCGCAGAGCCCGAACGGCCCCGCGCCGATGTTTTTCTCCAGATTTCCAGAATATCAACCCGCAAAGGTAAACCGGAAAGCCCTCCCAACAATATATTCATCTCCGAATCAACCATTTCCGCTAAAACGCTTCATCCCAATGGATTGACGAGAATCCGCGCGATCTGCATAAGCTGCGGTACCGTTCTCTAGAACGGAGAATTGGGCTTCCCGAATTTTATAGTCAGCCCCGCCGTAAACTGCATTCCTGCCTGCACCCGCCCCGTTCCCAGATCCATGGTTAGCGCCAGGCCGCCGGCCACCATTACGGTTAGCACGTCACCGATGTCCAGGCCGAGGTTCACCGGAAACAGATTGGCGGCCAGCGACGGTCGAGGATTTCCCAGGCCCATGAATTGCACTCCGGCCTGTGCATACGGCTGCCAGAAATGGAACGCGCCCAGCGTCCCGAACCGATCGACATCGGTGAGCTGGACAAAAGGGTTGACGGTCCACGGGCCATTGGGACTGGAAACCGGCGTACCGATCTGCACGCCCAAATCGGCCTCCATGTGCGCCCCGTTGTCCGGCCCTCGAAGATACACGTTCTGCATGGTGAGAACAAATGCGTCCTGACGTGCGCCGGCAAACTGAAATGTCGTCTGGCCGCCGGGCTGCAACTCGACGTGATCGTACACAAAGCCCAACGGTCGGGACGCCGGGCTGCTCGGAGCAGAGGGAACCATAAAACTCCAATCCGGAATCTTTGGAGCTGGGATGTTGGTGAACAGCCCCGGAAAACGAGTAGGCTCATACAGCGGCCGGCTGAAAGAACCGACGATCAAGTCGGTCGGCGGCGGGCCCAAGCGCAACTGGGGTAGCAAAGATGGCGAACTATTCATCTGGCGAAGCGTCGGAAACTCCGGCATCTTGAGCCGCATGCCGTAGATGCTCGTGGTGGCGACTCCTATGGGGAACAATGCCGCTTTCGTGTCCTTACCCACGACTCCATCCACGTCCAGATCGTGCGTTTCCTGAAACTTGCGCACAGCCGTATCGGTATTCGTGCCAAAGTCGCCATCATTCTTCAGGGCAGGACTGGCTCCCCACACGTTGAGAGATTCCTGAACTGCCTTGACATCCGGTCCCTTTGCCCCCATTGCAATATTCCTGTTCCCCATAAACCCTCCTCGACTTTGTCATGGAGCGCGTTCGCAGAAACCACTGGCTGGCAAGCCGCAATGCTTAGTTCTGCCGGTCGCGAGTCAGGTGATGTTAGCGGTTGCCGGTCCCAGGCCTTCGAAATCGTTCGGTTAATGGTTTTCAGATCAGCTTCGCAGCCAGAACGCGATGCCTAATTCGCATGCCAGCATGCTTCCGTCTTTGCGCCCTCTAGCGAGGTGCCGCACCGCAGACAACGCCGCAGTGCCCACGGTTTATATCACCTTTCCGGGGGCTGGTCTAGAGTCGCTGGTGCCGCGCATGCGCCGCAAGTTTTAACAAGTTTTTGAACTGAGGTCGCCAAGATGGGCGTCCGCGCCGGTGAATGTCCCTACCCGGCCAGCAGTGCCACGCCCGCCGCGACCAGCACGGCGGCGATCCATCGGCGGCGGTCGACTTTTTCGTGCAGGAAAATCTTTGCGGCAAACGCATTGCCGATAAACGTTAGCGACGCAGCCGCGGGGGCGACCAGGCTTAAGTCTCCCCACGAAAGCGCGAACAGCAGGGTGAAGAACGCAACGGTCATTGCGGCCACGCCCATGAAAATATTTGGATTGGAAGCGACGCGGCTGACCACGGTCCACAGTCCAGCGCTGCGCCACAGCGCGTGCACGTCGCCGACCTGCTTCATGGCGCGCGCCAGCAGAACGTCGCCGACGACGGAGAAAAAGGCGATGGTCAGAATCCCGCCCCAGATGTAGGCGTGCTTCATGGTTCCACCCCGCTGGAAACGACTTCTTCGGCGGGTGCGGGATTTCCGGGTGCCCCATTTCTCGCCGCGCCCTTTGCGGCGAGAAACGGGGATTTTGAATCATCCGGAGCGTGCGAAGTAAGCGCAGGACTTCCGGCGATAAATCCGACGCCGCCGGAGATCAGCACGATCCCGAGCCAGCGCATCAGGCTGACCTGCTCATGCAAGATAAAGCGCGCGCTCAATGCCAGCAGCACGTAACCCATGGAAGTCGCCGGCAGAACGTAAGTCAAATCTGCCCAGGAGAGCGCCGTCATGTTGAGAACTATGAAAATCAGCAGCAGCAGAATACCCAGCGCGACGACCGGATTGAGCACGGCGAAAATTAAGCTGGGCAAATCGTGGATGGAAATGTTGCCGACCTGCTTCATCCCGTGCGAGAGCACGGAGTCGCCAGCCGCTCCAAAGACGGTAACGCCAGCCAGCACCAGATACTTGCGAAAGGTCACAATTCTCTTGTCATT
>JBEKWZ010000703.1:0-3144 GCA_049512555.1 Candidatus Sulfotelmatobacter sp.
TTTGGTTGGCGACCAAGCGATTATCTAAAGGCCGCTTTCGCTGGTGGCCACAAGGGGAAGAACCGGCGCGAGCGTTGCGCGTGCATCAGGCACAGGTACTACTGGCGGCGGGCAATCCGGATATTGATGCGGCTCCGGTGTGGCGCCCCATTTAGAAACGACGTAGGTTGACATTTTTTACTTGCGTTCTGAAACGGTTTCCGGCATACTGCGGATGGGATGGCTACACCCTCCGAAACAAAGTGGGGCTATCGAAGCCGTGACATCACCAGGGAAGAGATCCTCTTCATCCGAAACCTGATTCAAGAGCATCCAGAGTTAAGCCGCTGGAAACTATCGCGCGAACTGTGTGAAGTGTGGCAGTGGAAGCAGGCCAACGGGGCGTTGCGCGATATGGTGTGCCGCGGACTGCTGTTGATGCTGCATCGTGCGGGCGAGATTGAGTTGCCGCCGGTGAAGCGCGTGGTGCGCAATCGAATCGCGGAGCGGCAAAAGCCTGAGCCTGTGATTCCCGACAACCGTCCGGTGCGCGGGCCACTTCACAGCATCACCCCACTGGAGTTTGTGCAAGTGCGGCGCACGCCGGAAGAGCTGTTGTTCAACAGTCTGGTGGAGCAGGATCACTATCTGGGTTATGAACAACCTATTGGCGAGCACTTGAAGTATCTGGTGAAAGCCAACGGCCAAGCGATCGCGTGTGTGACCTGGCAAAGCGCGCCGCGTCATCTGAAAGTGCGCGACCACTACCTCGGATGGAGCGACGAAGCACGCCAGCGCAACGTGCACCTGCTGGCCTACAATACACGCTTTCTGATTCTGCCGTGGGTCCGTGTGGAACATCTGGCGTCCCACATTCTGGGGCAGATGGCCAAGCTTATTCCGCAAGACTGGCAACGGATCTACGCGCATCCTATTTATTGGTTGGAGACGTTCGTCGATACCTCGCGTTTTCGCGGCACGTGTTATCGCGCGGCCAACTGGCAGGTGATCGGCACGACGCAGGGCCGCGGGCATCGCGCGCCTACGTTTGAGCAAACGCGACCCGCCAAGCAGATGTTGGGCTTGTCACTCCACCGCAAGTTTCGGGAGTTACTATGCGCGTAAAACGCAAACGTGTGGATGTGAATCTGGAAGAACTGGACCGCGTGCTGGACCATGCCCGCGAAGCTCCCTTGAGCGAACCAGATTACGACAAGCTCAAAGAAGCGCTGCACGCTCTGGCGGGCATGCTACCACCACCACGGTCTACCGAGAAGACCAGTGCGGTGCTTCCGCCAACCGATCCGCCAACGCAACAGAGCAAAGAAAAGCCCAAGGGCCACGGACGCAACGGAGCTTCTTCTTACACGGGTGCGAAGAAAGTTGCGGTACCGCATCCCGCATTGCACACGGGCGATCACTGCCCGGGCTGCGAAAAGGGAAAAGTCTATCCACAGAAAGAACCGCGAACGCTGGTGAGAGTTGTCGGTCAGGCGCCGCTGGCCGCCACGGTGTACGAGCTGGATCGTCTGCGCTGCAATCTGTGCGGCGAAGTGTTCACGGCACCAGAACCCGAAGGAGTGGGGCCCGAAAAATACGACGAAACCACTGCTGCCATGATCGCGCTGCTCAAGTACGCAGCGGCATGCCGTTTTATCGCCTGGAAAAGCTGGAACATTTACTGGGCATCCCGTTGCCTGCCTCGACGCAGTGGGAGATCGCAGAAGAAGCGGCGGAAGTGATCAAAGCGGCGCCCGATGAACTGATCCGGCAAGCGGCGCAAGGCGAAGTGCTGCACAACGACGACACGGGAATGCGCGTGCTGCGCATGGCGCGCGAGCCGTCTGATGACCGCACCGGCGTGTTCACTTCCGGCATTGTTTCCACCAAACAGGGGCAACGCATTGCGCTGTACTTCACCGGTCGCCAACACGCCGGCGAAAATCTGCGCGACGTGCTGGCGCATCGTGCCGAAGCACTGGCCGCGCCGGTGCAGATGTCCGATGCCCTCTCACGCAACACCTCTGCGCTTCCCGAAGGCGTCGAGATCCTACTGGCCAACTGTCTTGCGCATGGCAGAAGGCAGTTTGTGGAAGTCGCGGCAAACTTCCCCGAAGCATGCCGCTACGTTCTGGAAACGCTGGGGAGCGTCTATAAATATGATGCGGAGGCACGCACCGCCCAGCTGTCTCCGCAGGACCGCTTGCGCTTTCATCAGCAGCACAGCGGGCCGCTCATGAAAACATTGCGCGAGTGGATGGAAGCGCAGTTCTCGCAGCACCTCGTCGAGCCGAACTCGGGCTTGGGGAAAGCCATTACCTATTTCCTGAGGCATTGGAAGGGGCTGACGGCGTTTCTGCGCGATGCCGGCTCACCGCTCGACAACAACATCTGCGAACGCGCGCTCAAACGCGCCGTGTTGCATCGCAAGAATGCACTGTTTTATCGCACGCTGCACGGCTCCGAAGTGGGTGATCTCTTCATGAGCCTGATCCACACTTGCGAGCTGAATGAAGCCAATCCCTTCGACTACCTCACCGAGTTGCAGCGGCACGCGCGCGAACTCGAAGCGAATCCTTCAGCGTGGATGCCCTGGAACTACCGCGAGACGCTGGCCCGGCTCGCCACACCGGCCGCCGCGTAATATGATGAAGCCTGCCTGGCCGGAAAGGCCGCCAAACAGGCTTCTGAAAAGGCAAAATCGCCCAGGGTTTTTGGCCAGGCACGGAAGCATCCGAAAATGTTTCGCGCAGGCCTTTACTCTCGCGTCTCGACACACGATCAGCAAACCCTGCCCTTGCAGAACCGCGCCCTGCGCGAGTACGCCGCCCAGCGGGGCTGGACCATCGCTATGCAAGTGAAGGAGGTCGGTTCCGGCGCTGCGCAACGGCAACTGCGGGAGAAACTGCTGCAGGCCGCACGAAGGCGCGACATCGATGTGGTTCTGGTTTGGCGTCTGGACCGTTGGGGCCGGTCCGTGGCGGATCTGGTTTCAACCCTACAGGAACTGGAGCATCTCGGCGTCGGCTTCGTATCGCTGACGGAAGCACTCGATCTGACGACGCCTTCCGGGCGAGCCATGGCTGGCCTGCTCGCGGTGTTCGCGCAGTTTGAGCGTGAGATTCTGCGGGAGCGCGTCCGTGCTGGCCTGGCTCACGCCCGGCA
>JBEKWZ010000704.1:0-3141 GCA_049512555.1 Candidatus Sulfotelmatobacter sp.
GCTCCTGAGGAACAGGTCACGCTGGCAACGCTGCAAAGGTTGTATCGCCATTTCTACATTCGCTTGACCGACCTGCTCAACCTTACTGGGCTGGTGCGCGCAGGCAGTCTCAACTTTGCGCGGCTGCACGCTTCCACTCAGCGCTGGTCGATCTGGCCCGGAGTAGCGACCCTGCTGAAAATCACTTCGGACTATAACGAGCGCGCGGGCGTTGGTCCGCTCCCGCTGCCCGAGTTTGTGGTGCTCTCCGCACGTTTTGGGGCCGACGTCACTTACGTCGGGGAACAGTTCTTACGCGTGCCCCTGGTGCCGCAGGGTTCGCAACTCTTCCTGCAGCAGCTCATCGGAACCGGAGCGGCGCAACGCTTTCGCGCCGCCGCTCGATTGTCTCTATTGCCGGTGCTGGCCGCCGCCGCATTCGTCAATCTGCGGCTTACCGGTGACGACAAGGGGATTTGGTAAGGCTATAACTCCCGGTACGAGCGGCGACGTTCCATCCTCCGTATGAAGCCCAATCGACTCAAGCCAGCTTCCGCATCCAGAAGCTGGAGGGCCAGATGTGATCGCCATCGCGCGTGGGAAGGAAGCACCGTTTTTTGGGCGGCATGTTGCGATAGCTGTGCTGCCACTGAGGGAAAGCGCTCTCAAGCGCATTGGTGGCGCGACTTTGCATGCAACTGCTGCCCCACAGCACTTCGAATTTCGGATTGAACATCAGCAAGGCCTGCAGCAGGTACTGCTCGGACCAGAAGGCGAGATTGTGCAAGACCGCCTCGCGGGGATAGTCGGAAGGGATGAAAATGTCATGGGCGTGGATCAGCACACCGCCGGCGATACGAGGAACGATTTCGAGGTACTCGCGCACCACATCGCTGCCGATTCCTACTACGTGACTCGAGTCCAGAAAAAGGAAATCGCCGCTTTGCAGGCTGAGGAATACCTCGAGGTCCACATTCTGGATGGTCTGGGGAATGAGATGGACACGATCGCTCAGCGCGTTCTTGGGGAACCGGTCCGGGAATGGGTCTATCGTGATCAGCTCGCCGCGCACTCCATCCAGCTTCAGGTTTAGATCAAGGGCAGCCGCCATGACGCGGCTGCTGTAGCCGCCGCCCACTTCCACGATCCGTCGCGGCTTGTAATGGCGAACCAGACAGTAGGCGATCTCCGCATCGACGGTTTCGAAGAAGCCATTGCTGTAGTTGTAGCCAACGCTGAAGAACGGCGCCGAGCCCGACGCCCATTCGCTCTGGTATTGCGGAACCACCGTTTGCAGGAAATCCAACTGCCGGTCGACGGCAAGATCAAAACCGACGGGCACTTCCTCGGCAGGCCAATCCCGAGTTTCGAGTTCGCGGAAATCGGGCACAGGCCAGTAGTAGTGGTTCGGACTCACCGTAATCCCGATGCGCTGGAACATGCGGAAAGCATGTCGCATGAAGGCGAGTGCCGTCTCATTTTCGTGCAGCTTGCGAGCCAGGCCGAGCAGTGGTCCGCGATCGCGGATCATCTGCGGGTGGCCATCTTTTTCGGAAGTGACTCCCTGAAAGGCCGGGATTTGAGCGGGAGATCGAACAGTTGGCAGTTCATTCAACGACATGTGCCTCCGGGGAATACTCGAAACGAATGTGCGAGATTCTGATGCAACGAGATTCTGATGCAAAATGATGCGGGGGTGGCTTAAGAATTTTGGAGAAACAGTGCGTTTTCAGTCGCTAGCCGGAGGATATGCGGAAGGATGGAGGGACAGGGCTCAAGAGGCATCAGGCAGGGTGCCGTTCCGCTCAGCGAAAGCCCTTACGTGCGATCGAGGAATGCCTTAGTTTCTCAGAGCGGCGGCATAGCTACTCGAAATGCGGCGCCGTTATACGGTGTCCACTGCATGGACGGAGGCGCCTGCCCGCCGTAAGGTAATTGAGGACGCATAGGTCAGCATATGAATTTCTGTTCGACACGAGTGCCGGTTGCTTTGAGCAGTTCGTTATCGCAGGGGAAGCCATGACCAGCCTGGACCTGGCCATGTCAACTGAATCTTCAAATCGCGTCCGTAGAGCTGAGGCAGGTGCCGCGCTTCCCATCCGGGAAGTGCGCGTCCGGGCGATTTCGCAACCAGTGATATCGCCGAATGCGTTCACGCTTAGCGACTCCTGGGGCCGGCACAGAGTCTCGACAACGCGGAGCGCACTGGGTTCGTTCCTGGTGCACGCGCTGATCATTGTGGCGGCCTTCTCACTGCTGACGCATGAAGTGCGATCCGAGGCAAAACCGGTTACGAGAGTTACACTCATCGCACCTTCCCTCGAAACTTACGCACTGCCGCTGGCCACTAAGCAGGCTGGGGGAGGCGGCGGGGGTGGAGATCGGGACAAGCTCCAAGCGCCGCGAGGCAAGCTGCCACGCCTGGCCAAGCAACAAATCACACCTCCGCAGATCGTGGTACGCAATGAACACCCGAAGCTGATGGTGGCGCCGACGGTGGTTGCGCCACCACAGCTCCAACTCGCCGCTTCCGTACCGAATCTGGGAGTTCCGGCCGCATCAGCTCTCCCAACCCTCGCCGCCTCCAACGGAGTAGGGTCGGGAGGCGGAATTGGATCGGGCTCAGGCGGAGGAGTTGGCAAGGGATCCGGCGCGGGCGTAGGCGAAGGTTTTGGCGGTGGCGCCGGCGGAGGCGCATACAAAGTTGGAGGATCAGTGCTGGCGCCGCGTCCGTTGGCCATGCCCGATCCGGACTACACCGAACAAGCGCGGGAAGCCAAGTTGCAGGGCATGTGCGTACTCAAGCTGATTGTGGGTGCGGACGGAAAACCACGGGATATACATGTGATCCGCTCCTTGGGGATGGGTCTGGACGAAAAGGCTATGGCGGCCGTGAGTCAATGGACATTCGCGCCGGCAACCAAAGATGGCACGGCGGTGCCGGTTCTGATCAGCGTGCAGGTATTTTTCAAACTGAATTGAGCCGCTGGCCGGAATAATGAGGACACTACGGAACTAAGAAAGCGGCCCGTGACCCGGGCCGCGCATGATGGGGACGCCGTGACCGAGTCTGCTTACGCAGCCTGCACAATGGAGTTGCGGACGGCATAGCGAACCAGGCCGGCAACTGAGTGAACATCCAGCTTGTGCATTACATTGGTG
>JBEKWZ010000705.1:0-3140 GCA_049512555.1 Candidatus Sulfotelmatobacter sp.
GCATAGTTCCCGGGCAACATTACGCGATCTCCGGAACGCTGTTTAATGGCGTTTCGCAAGGCGCGTCTTATGGCGACGATGCCGAGTTTGCGACGAACTTTCCCCTGGTGCGTGTTACAAGTAACGGCAACGTGACGTATTTGAGAACCCACAACCACACCAGTATGGGCGTCGACATGCCCGACACCATCGTGACCACCTACTTCGATGTGCCCGCCAGCCTCCCACTCGGTGCCTACACCTTGGAGGTTGTGGCCAACGGCGTCCCCTCGGCTCCGCTTCCCATCAACGCGGTAGGAACCGGAAGTGCGATTTCGTACGACGGCGGCTCGCTCGCCGCCTACGGAAACGACATGAACGTAGGAGCCTTGCTGAATAGTGCGGGTACATCGCAGCCACCGATCGTGGGCGCGGCGGTCACATTCCAGGTAGGCAGCCAGAGTTGCACTGGAACGACCGACAGTACGGGCTTCGCCGGCTGCACCATGGTAGACAATCAGGCGCCAGGCGCCTATACCGTGACCGCGAGCTACGCCGGAAATTCAACCTACGGCGCGAGCTCGACATCCAACTCTTTCAACATCATCTCGGCCCTCCAAACCATCACCTTCACCACCAACGCGCCTGCGAGCGCGCCGACCAACAGCAGCTTCACGGTCGCGGCCACTGCCAGTTCGGGCCTGCCAGTGACTTACACCAGTTCGGGCGAGTGCACTAATGTAGGCGCCAACTATACGATGAGCAGCGGCGCCGGTACCTGTACGGTGATCGCAAATCAGTCGGGCAACGCCGACTATGTTGCCGCAGTTACGATCACGGAGAACGTCAACGTGACTCCCGCTACCGTAAACTTCGCGTGGGCCCAGCTCACGCTGCCCACCATCGGCCTGAAGGGTCCGGACGGAGTGGCGGTAGATGGAGCGGGCAATGTCTTCATCGCGGATGAGAGCAATAACCGGGTGCTGAAAATTACGCCCAGCGGCGCCCAGAGCACGGTCGGTAGCGGACTCAGTAGTCCGGACGGAGTGGCGGCGGATGGGGGGGGCGATGTCTTCATCGCGGATTTCGGAAACAACCGCGTAGTCGAGGTGACCCCTGGCGGCGTCCAGACCACGGTGGCCCTGGCGGGGGCTACTCCGACAGGAGTGGCGGTAGACGCAGCCGGAGATGTCTTTACGGCGGTGTACGCAGACCAGGAAGTGGTGGAAACTCCGGCAGGCTGCACCAGTCCCTCCTGCGTGGTCGCTGTGTGGGGTAATGCTGGCGGCACTACTGTTCTACTTCCGTTAGGCGTGGCGGTGGATAAAGCGGGCAATGTTTTCATCCCGATTACTGGAAGCTCCAGCGGGGTGATAAAGGTAACGCCGCCATACAATGGCGTGTATTCCTATATCGGCAGCGGACTGAATGAGCCGACGGGAGTAGCGGTGGACGGAGCCGGCGATGTTTTCATTGCCGATACCAGCAACAGCCGGGTGGTCGAGCTTCCAGCCGGCGGCGGCACGCAGACTCAGGTGGGTGGCGGACTGGGTGATGTGAACGGAGTGGCAGTAGATGCAGGGGGCGATGTCTTCGTCACGCAGGGCAGCGTGAACCTGGCACTAGAGCTACAGCGCGAGGCGGTGAATCTCGGATACGTCAATGTTTGTCCAGCGGCACAGACCGGTCCCGCGCCATGCAAAGCGAGTCTCGAGCTGAACTATCTTGCGAATGGAACTGCGACCGTAGCCTCTATCAACGTACGCACGCAAGGTGCAGCCAGCCTCGACTTCACGCTCACCGGCAACACCTGCACGGGCACACTCACTTCAGGAACCTATTGTGGCGTAGCGGTCACGTTTTCCCCGCTCGCG
The DNA here is from genome assembly GCA_049512555.1 of Candidatus Sulfotelmatobacter sp. Classification (GTDB taxonomy): domain Bacteria; phylum Acidobacteriota; class Terriglobia; order Terriglobales; family Acidobacteriaceae; genus Sulfotelmatobacter. Next base: position 1,854 of record JBEKWZ010000705.1, read on the forward strand.
CCAGGAGCGCGATTGGGCGCAGTCCAACTCAACGGCGTAGGTACGTCGCTGGCCACCACTTTCGTTCACGGAGTAGGTAAAGCACCGGCGATCGCATTCGGGCCGGGCGCGCAGGTCACACTGCCAACCGGCGGATTGAGTGCTCCTTCGTCGGTGACGGTGGATGCTCTGGGCGATGTCCTCATCGCCGATCGCTCTAACAACCAGGTTGTGGAGCTGCCGGCGGGTTGCAGCAGCAGCAGTTGCCAGCTCACTCTGCCCGTCACGGGACTCTCTAATCCTTCGGCCCTAGCTGTGGATGGAGCGGGAAGTATCTACATCGCAGACACCGTTAACAATCGGGTGGTGAAAGCCATGCCGATAGGCGACGAGGAGTATGACTACGCCACGGTAGGCGGCGGACTCAGTCTTCCGAGCAGCGTGGCGGTGGACGGAGCGGGAAATGTCTTCATCGCCAATAACGGCAATGAGGTCGTAGAAGTCCCGACCGGTGGCGGGCCACAAATCACGCTGGTCAGCGGCTTGGCGTCGCCGGCCGGTGTGGCAGTGGATGGTGCCGGCAATGTTTATATCGCCGACAGCGGCCACAATCGAGTGCTGGAGGTTCCGGCGGGCTGCACGAGCAGCGCTTGCCAGATCACTGTGCCGGCCACCGGACTGAACGGCCCGGAAGCCGTGGTTGTAGATGCAGCCGGCGATGTCTACATCACGGACCACAACAATAACCGTGTCGTCGAAGTTCCGGCCGGTGGAGGTCCCCAGATCACGGTGATGAGTGGACTGAATTCACCGGAAGGTATCGCCGTCGATGGAGCTGGCGATGTCTTCATCGCCGATGAGAACAACCAGCGCGTCGTGGAAGTGCAAAGCTCGCAGCCCCCAACTCTGAACTTTGGGAGCGTGAACCTGGGCAGCGCCAGCGCCCCGCAATCAGTCACGGTTCAAAACATTGGCAATCAACCGCTGGTCGCCGTTAGTCCGGGACTCGTTGTTACAGGGCCGAATTTTCTGCAGGTTGCCGGCTCGGGCACGCCAGCAGATTGCGTCAAAACTTTCACGCTGGCGGCGGGAACGACTTGCAATCTGAGCATCAGCTTCCAGCCAACGCTTGCCGCGAATCTCTTCAGCACAGCAACTTTCACCGATAACGCCCTCAACATCGGTCCGTCAGTCTACCAGAGCATCGGGCTGGAAGGCACCGGGACACAGCCCGCCAAAGTCACTGTAGGCACCACTCCGGCAGGGTTGGCGTTCTCGGTGGACGGTACAAACTACAGCAGTCCGCAG
>JBEKWZ010000706.1:0-3136 GCA_049512555.1 Candidatus Sulfotelmatobacter sp.
CCCTTGCGCGAGATACTCCGACAGCGCGTCCTGCGCGGGCCTACCCAGCGGGACGATGCGTTCCTTATCCCCTTTACCGCGCACCAGCATGTATCCCGCGTCTAGCTTCAAATCTTCCAGTGCGGCGTTCACCATCTCCGAAACCCGCAGCGCGCCCGCGTACAGAAGTTCCAGCATAGCCCGATCGCGAGCCGCCAGCGCGGCCGCATCCTTCGAGTTGCGATGCCCAGTCGCCAGCGATTTCTGGGGAGCCGCCAGCGTCGATTCCACTTCATCGCGCGCCAGCGACTTTGGCAGCACCTTCCATTGCCGCGGCGATTCAATATTCAGCGTCGGATCATGGTCGATTCTTTTGTCGAGCAGCAGATACCGATAAAGATGCCGCAACGCCGAAAGCTTGCGCCCCACGCTGCGCCCGTCCACTTGATGCGAAAAGAGCTGCTGCAGAAATTCGCGCACGTCATTCCGCCGCGCGGCCAAGAGAAGCCGTTTATGTTTCTCCAGGAACTCAGAGAACTGAAGGATGTCGATCGTATAAGCGCGGATAGAATTCGCCGCCAGCCCCTTCTCGATGCGCAGGTAGTCAAGAAAGCCCGAAAGCACCCGCGAATTGGCCTCGAGAGTCATAAAGAGAGGAGATTTAGTATGCCCGTTATCGGACGCAACGAAAAGTAATGAGGCAGGTGCGGATAGAAAACTCTGTCGTAGAGACGTAGCTTGCTACGTCTCTCCCGCCCCGTTCACCACCCGCTGACCAGCAACCGATGCGCCCCACGAAAGCCACACTTCTGATATTTGTCATAAGCCCCCGCCGCGCGATCGCGAATCTGCTCATTGCTCTCGCCCGCAATCCAGCCGTCCAGCGCGCTTTTCAGCGTATAGGCCTCGGGAGCCATCAGCCCGGTCGTCCACAAAAGCGGGTAAGCGCCCGAGGCGCGTACCGGCTCCGCGAAAAACTGCTTGCTCGCGCAGGCCAGAATCACCGCATCGCGATGAGCGTCATTTCTCTTGTGTGGAAACTGCGAAAGCCGAAAATCCATCAACCCGTCGTGGCCAATGTAGGCCACGAGATTCGCGCCACCGCGGATGGGCAGTTTCAAAGTTCCGGATGCGCCCGGAACGCTCAGCGTTTCCGCGCCGTCTCCCGCAGCGGAATCGAGGAAATCGAGAATCGCTTGCCGTATCTCCCGCCCACGATAAGCATCGGCAACGAGATACACATTCGCTGCCCGATGCTTAAACACGCAGCGCTCAAGAACCTCGGCCTTCGGCTTTTCACCACAGCTGATCCGCGCCCAGTCCGCGCTACGCGCGAAAAATGTCTTCACGCCATACGCCGACCCCCAGTAGAGGTTGCGTTCCGCATCTTCTCCATTCCCGAGTTTCGCAGCAACCGGCACGATTCCCTGGCTCTGGTTGTCAGCGAGCGCTACAAAAACGTGAACCGTCCGCAGCTCTGAATCCTGAGCCGCCACAGCGCCCGGTGCCATGAAAAGCGCAACCCAAACAACCACTGACGGTTTCATGCCGATCCTCAAGGCAACTCCCCGCCGCTCACTTCGCGCAGCAATTCCACAGCGTAGAGCGCCCCCTCCGGCGTTTCTTCATGCTTGAAATAAGCAAACACATCGCGCCCCTGGACGATATTCTGTTTGATGCGGTCGATCATCGACCGCCGTTCCTCCCCCGTATAGCTGGGCTTGCGGAAGCGGTAATACACAAATCCGGCCGTCGCGACCTCGGGCGTAGTCATGGTCTCAGTCTCGGCCACGCACAGCGCCACATTGCTCGACTGCAGCAGATCCCAAGTCGAATCCGTGAACCACGACGCGTGCCGAAATTCAAACGCCGCCGGCGGGGTTCGCGGCAGGATCGCGAGAAAATCTTTGAGCAGCGCCGCATCCGCTTTCAAGTTCGGCGGAAGCTGAAACAGCACCGGACCCAACTTACCCACGGCGGCCAGCGGCTCAATCGTCGCGAGAAATCGCGGCACAAAGTCCTCTGTCCCCTTTAATCGCTTGATATGCGTAATGACCTGATGCGCCTTGATGCCGAACCGAAAATGCGCGGGCGTGTCCTGCAGCCAGTTCTGGATGGTCGTTTCTTTCACCAACTGGCGGAACGTGAAATTCACTTCGACGGTATTAAGCCGGGTCGCGTAGTGGCCAAGAAATTTTTTCTGGGCCAGCTTAGCTGGATAGAAATCCGGCTTCCATGTCGGATACGCCCAGCCAGAAGTTCCAGCGAAGAATTGCGGCATAGAGTGATAGAGTGCGGTTATCGCGTGAAGTCTGAGGGTGTGGCGCGGGCACTCCTGCCCGCGAGGCAGCGCCACTAACCCTGCCCAAGATCGGGATTATACCTTGCCAGGCTTCTTTCGAACCGGACCCTTCGGCGGAGATTTCGCCTTGCGCGGCGACGGATCCTCGTGCGCCTGCGCCGCAATCTCGATGCGCTCCGGAGGCTTCGCTGCGCCTTTCAAATCCGGCAGCCGCTGCTTCAACTCGAGCACCGGCTCAAATAGATCTCCCAGCTTCTCGACTCGCGCCACCACCTGTGGCGCCTCAAACACCAGCAGATTCGCATCTTTCTTCTTGAGCGCCCGCTCAACTTCTTCCCAAGTCACCGGAGTCGAAACCGTGGGACGCTCTCGCGCCCGCAGCGAATACACCGCGACCGTTGTCTTGTGCTCGTCGTTCTGACTCCAGTCCACGAACACTTTTCCGGTACGAGCCTGCTTGCTCATTTCCGACAACACCAGGTCGCGATGGTCGTGCTCCAGCAATTGCGCCAGTGCGTGCGAAAACATCTTGGTCACGTCGTAAGTCACCGGCGTGTTCAGCGGAATGTAAATCTGCAATCCCTTGGACCCAGAAGTCTTCGGAAAACTCTGCAATCCGAAATGTTCGAAAATCTCGCGCAGCCACAGCCCCACCTGGCAGCACTGCACAATGTTCGCCGGCGGTCCGGGATCGAGGTCGAACACCATCTCCGTCGGACAAGTAATATCCGTGGCCAGAGCCAGCGACGGGTGCAGTTCCAGCGCCGCCAGATTGGCCAGCCACACCAGCGTCGGAAGATCATCCGCCAGCACGTAATGAATCGTGCGCCGGTTGCGCCCGCTCCAGATCGGCGC
>JBEKWZ010000707.1:0-3135 GCA_049512555.1 Candidatus Sulfotelmatobacter sp.
AGCCTGCCTGCGCGTTGCCGCGGACCACGCGCGCCAGCCCGCTGATCTGCTCGGCGTTCACTGGATTGCGCTTGTGCGGCATTGCCGACGATCCCTTTTGTTTTTCGCTGAAGAACTCTGCGGCCTCGCGGACTTCGGTGCGCTGCAGGTGGCGAACTTCGGTGGCGATCTTATCCAGAGTCGAGGCGATCACGGCGAGCGTTGAGAGATAGGCGGCGTGACGGTCGCGCTGGATGACTTGCGAAGAAACTGCGGCGGGTTTGAGGCCGAGGCGGGCGCAGATTTTCTCTTCGAGCTCAGGCGTGAGGTGCGCGAAGATTCCGACCGCGCCTGAGAACTTGCCGACCCGCATGTCTTCGGCGGCAGCCTGGAAGCGGGCGATGTTGCGCTGGGTTTCGGAATACCAGTTGGCGATTTTGAAGCCGAAAGTAATTGGCTCGGCGTGGATGCCGTGAGTGCGGCCGACCATGGGCGTGTCTTTGAACTCCCAGGCGCGGCGCTCGAGAACTTCGGAGAGACGCTGCAGATCTTGCGCGATGACTTGCGAGGCCTGACGGATGAGTAGCGCCTGGGCGGTGTCGACCACGTCGTTGGAGGTGAGTGCGTAGTGGAACCAGCGGGCGTGCGGGCCGACGATTTCGGCGACCGCGGTGGTGAAGGCGATGACGTCGTGGCGGACTTCGGCTTCGATTTCGTGGATGCGCTCGACGCGGAAGTCGGCGCGCTCTTTGATCGCCTTGGCTGCCTCTTTGGGGACGAGTCCGGCTTCGGCCAGGGTTTCGGTGGCGGCGACTTCGACGGCGAGCCAGGTGCGGAAGCGGTTTTCGTCGCTCCAGATGCGGGCCATCTCGGGGCGGGTGTAGCGCGGGATCACGGGGTCTCCTTGGGCGTCTCCCGAAATTTGTGGACTAAGGATTCTATATGGAGCGCGGGAAAGAGGCTAGGGCAAGTCGGGCGAAAAGCTTGAACCACGAAGGGCACGAAGGTTCACGAAGGAAATTCGAGGGTGGTTCTGTTATATGTCGTTTCACGATACACTGACGGAGTACTATCGCTACACGATACAATCGGGGGAATGAAGAAGCTAACTTTGTCGGACTACCAGGCGCTGGCCGAGTTCCGGTATCAGATTCGGAAATTTTTGCACTTCAGCGAGCAGGCGGTGCAGGCGGCCGGACTGGAGCGGGGGCAGTACCAGCTCATGCTGGCGATTAAGGGGATGCCGGAGGGAGTACGGCCGCGGATTCGGGAACTGGCCGACCGGATGCAGATCCAACACCACAGCACGGTGGAGCTGATCAACCGGCTGGAGGCGGGAGGGTTCGTGCGGCGGGAACGGGCGCGGGAGGACCGGCGCGAGGTTTTGCTGGCGCTGACGCCGAAGGGGGATCGGGTGCTGGAGGAGCTGGCGCTGCATCACCACGATGAGCTGAGCCGGGCGGCGCCGAGTCTGGTGGCGGCGCTGCGGCGGTTGACGCCCGGAGAGGCAAAGCCGCGGGGGTGATTCCTCGATGCAGATCCCCGGGCGCGGTTGCGTCCCAGTCCCGGGGCTAAAGCCCTTGAAGAAAGAGAAGGATTCATCGCAGCGCTTGAAGCGCTGCGCCACCCAAATCTTGACCCCACAAGACACGTCTCAAAGACTTTTTAACAGAGACATCTTTAAGAGAAGACACTCTGCGCAATGACAAACAACACATCTGCAACTTCCGCATTGACGATTGAGCAACCGGCACAGTTTCGGCTTGCGCTGGTTTCGTTTTTGGCGGCTGGGGTTGGGCTGATCGCTGGCCTGGTGGCCTACGTTTTGTACAAGCTGATCGGGCTGTTTACCAATCTTTTCTTTTTTCACACGTGGTCAACGACTTTCAAGAGCGTGGGATCGCATCATTTGGGCGCGTGGGTGATTCTGGTTCCGGTCATCGGCGGGCTGGTTGTGGGGGTGATGGCCAAGTACGGATCGTCGAAGATCAAGGGGCACGGGATTCCCGAGGCCATGGAAGCGGTGTTGACCAACCGCAGCCGGATCGAGCCGAAGGTGGCACTTCTGAAACCGATTTCCGCGGCGATTGCGATTGGGACGGGCGGTCCATTTGGTGCCGAGGGGCCGATCATTCAGACGGGGGGAGCGATCGGGTCGCTGGTGGGGCAGGTGTTGCACACGACGGCGGTGGAGCGGAAAGTGCTGCTGGCGTGCGGTGCAGCGGCGGGAATGTCGGCGACGTTTAACACTCCGATTGCAGGAGTGATTCTTGCGATTGAATTGCTGCTGTTCGAATTCAAGTCGCGGTCGTTTATTCCTCTCGTGATTGCCAGCACGCTGGCCACGGCGGTGCACATGCAGTTGCTGGGGCCGGGACCCATGTTCACCGTTTCGGCGGTGGATTTCGGAATTCCGCATGCGTTGCCGTTTTATCTGCTGCTTGGGCCAATTTGCGGGTTGGCGGCAGTTGGGCTAAGCAAAGCGCTTTACTGGGTCGAAGACACTTTCGAAAAACTTCCGTTCGATGAGATGTGGTGGCCCGCGATCGGGGCGCTGGCGCTGGGCATCATCGGATTTTTTGTACCGCGCGTGTTTGGCGTAGGGTACGACACGATCGGGGATATTCTGAATGGACAGCTGGCGTGGAAACTTCTGCTGGTGGTGATGATCGCAAAGTTCGCGGCGCTGGTGATCTCGCTGGGATCGGGAACGTCGGGCGGGCTGCTGGCGCCGACGTTCATGTGGAGCGCGGCCATGGGCGGGCTGTTCGCGATGGTGGCAAATCATGTTTTCCCGGGGGCACATCTTTCTCCGGGAGCGTTTGCGCTGGTGGCCATGGGGGCGGTGTTTGGAGCGGCGTCGCGGGCGGCATTTTCGTTCATCATTTTTGCATTCGAGATTACGCGGGATTACAACTCGGTGCTGCCGCTGATGCTGGTGGCGGTGATCGCAGACGGGGTCGCGATGCTGTTCATGCCCTCGAGTTCGATCATGACGGAGAAGCTGGCGCGGCGCGGGCTGCGGGTGCATCAGGATTACGAAGCGGATGCGCTGACGCAGGTGACGGTAGCTGAGACGATGGAGAAGTATCCGCCCGTGATCGCGGCTGACACCAAGGTGGGCGTGCTGGCGGAGAGGATTGCGCAGCATGATCC
>JBEKWZ010000708.1:0-3135 GCA_049512555.1 Candidatus Sulfotelmatobacter sp.
CTGCTCTTCCGGGACAGCGAAATAATTGAAGATGACAAGGAAGACGAAAAGATTATCGACGCTGAGCGAAACCTCCAGCACATAGCCGGTGACGAACTCCAGCGCCGCCTGGTGGCCCAGCCAGAAATACAAGCCAATCGCGAACCCGGCGGCCAGGCCAACATACATGGCGCTCCAGCGTAGCGCTTCACGGAACCGGATGACGTGGCCCCGGCGATGGAAGAGGCGCAGATCCATCGCCAGCATGCCGAGCACGAAAACGTTGAAGAGTATCCAGAAGTAGAGCAATGGAATTCCTGGCGGCGCTGGAATTGTTAATTGCCGAATGTCGATGGTTGATTGCTGATCGAAAAATTCGCAGCGCAAAGGTGTTGGCTTTCAATCAGCAATCAAAAATCAGTAATCAACAATTCTATTTCGCTCTGCCCCGCTGGCCGCTGACCCAATCATCCCAAATGCCGTTGGCCTTCAGCATCTCCACGCTGTTCGATTCGCGCATGGTCTGCTCAATCTGATCATGAGTAAGGCGCGGCCAGATCTTCGCCGGCAGGTCGGCAATGCCAACGCTCAGCGCCGCGGCCTCAGCGACGTGCTTCTTCAGTTGTGCGAAGTCCACTTTGTCGTAGGTGTCGGAGATGGCGTGATAATTTTCGAGATAGTTCGCCTCCTCCTGCTCGGCGACGAATGTGGGCACGCCTTCCAGCATGAAATCGAAGTGGTCGGTGCCCCATTCCATGGTGGTGAGCACGTCCTTCACGCCAAACTGCGCCAGCGGAGCGATGAGATCCTTCGCAGTGTAGACAACGTCCTTGCGCCCGCCCAGCGAAAATCCCGTGGTCTTTCCCGTGCCCGAGTCGTACACGATGACGCCTAAGGCTTTGTCGAGTTCGGCGCGATGAGTGAACGCATAGACGCGAGACCCGATCAATCCCTGCTCTTCGCCGGAGAAAAGAACGAAGCGGATGGTGCGCCGCGGCTTCACTCCGGAAGCCTTGATGGCTCGCAGCGCATCGACCACCAAAGCGGCGTTGCAGCCGTTATCGAGTGCGCCCGTGCCCAATTCCCACGAATCGAGGTGCGCGCCCAGGATCACAAACTCGTCCGGCTTCTCGCTGCCTCGGATTTCTGCGACCACGTTCGACGTCTTGATCGGCCCGCCAAGCTGGTTAGGAATCGAGAGGTCGGCCCACACCAAATTTCCCGCCGCTAGCAGGCGCGCCATGCGCTCGCCATCTTCACGCGCCACAATGACCATGGGCAGGCGATCAATTTCTCCCGCGCCCGCGTTGGTGTGCCGATACAGAATGTCATGCTCGCGCGTCGCCATGAACGCGATGGCCTTGACCTTCGCTTTTACAGCCAGGTCGATCACCGGCGGCGCCTTGGCGTACTCGGCGAACAAGTCGTCCCAGGTTTTCAAAACGACGGTATGAACTAGGATGAGCTTGCCGGAAATGTCGCCCGCCTTTTTGAAATCGGCTTCGGTACCGTCGCCCACGTCGACCACCGGAACATGCTTCACCGGGGCGAGCGCAGGCGCCCAGGCGACCGAAACTGCGCGGACGACGAAGGGCGAGAGCACCGTTCCGCCGCCTACTTTTGTGGGATCGACCTGGTAGGCCGTGGTCGCCGTCATCTCGGTCGCGCCCTCGGCCCAGGAGTTCGGAATGGTGAATCCTTCGGTATGAACGCTGTCGGCGCCGGCGGCCGTGAAGGCTTGCACTCCCCAGGTCACCGCATGCTGCATTGCAACGGTGCCCGGAACGCGTCCGCCGATTTCATCGGTCAAGCGATGGAGATTCATTTCCAGCGGCGAAGGCTGCAGCGCCGCCTGGATGACTTGATTCGCTTCGCTCGAATCGGCAGTGGTGTCAGCAGGAGGATTGGCGGCCAGGCAGGTGAAGCAGAAAATGCCAGCAAACAACAGGGTCTTCACAGTTCGCATATGGGGTGCATTAGAAACGAAAAGTCAGAAAAGCGCAAAAAGAAGCCGGTGGTGGGGCTTGTCACAATCTCAAGTTATTGTTGCAAAATCCCAATATCACTTATCGACGCTGGCAGTCGCGCTGCCGGAGACCACAAGGCGTACCATTGATCATGGATGAAACATACCTACAACGCCCCGACTCAGGCCCCGCTGACTGCTCAATAAGCGCTGATGTCCTCCTTCGAGAAGAGCCAGATGAAGAAGAAGATGACGACGAAGAGGAACAAGGCGGCGACGAGGAAGATGACGATGGGGACGAAGGCTATTCGGAGTAAATGTGCTCTGGCTGTTGCAAAATCTCTATCGCAATCGTTGACTCGCTTCGGTCCTATTCTCAGTCAGTGATATGCGGGTTGCTTCGCCTCATCAGGCGACCCGACCCATTTGTTTCTGTATGCCTGTTGTAGGATCGCCTTTGAGCAATTTTTCAATCGGCGGCGCAGCCGGAGAAGAGCGGCGAGGGTTCTCTATGGTGTCCAGGAGTCGTGCCGCACAGGAGTGCCCTTTCCATTGGGCCGGAGGGCAATCCACGTACTCTCCCCCACACGGCAGACGCAGAACCTTCCCGCGAGAGCATTCCCAGCACGACTGCGGCTCAGGTTTGGGGGTAGACATCTGACCACCAATTCCCTTACCTGGAGTATTTCACAAAATGCAGGTCGGAAGCTGTGACCGCAATCACTGAATCGACGGGGCTCTAATCTACTCGGATCAGCGCGCGCGGTCACTTCGGCGGCAACGGATCCATTTTGTCGAGGATGCGCATGGATTCGAGCACCACGCTGCCCACGATTTCCAGGCTCTGCGGGCTGAGTTTGTCGACCGTGTCCTGCGGGGTGTGCCAGAAGACATTGTTGTAACCGTAGCTGAAATCGATCAGGTCGGCGCAGGGCACGCCGCGTTTCATGAAAGGCAGGTGATCGTCGCTGACCTGGTTGTCGCGCGCGAAAAAATGCGATTGATAGCCCAGTCGCTTCGCCGCTTCGCCGACCACATCTTCCAGCCAGGGCGTGGAGTTCTGATCGCGATCAATATTGAGATCGGCGTCGCCAATCATATCGGCCAGCAAAAATGCTTTGACTTTTTTCAGCGTTCCGTCGGCCTGCCATTTCTGCGCCACGTGTTCAATGCCGTACAAACTGTCGTCC
>JBEKWZ010000709.1:0-3132 GCA_049512555.1 Candidatus Sulfotelmatobacter sp.
GTATCCAGTTCTGTCGCTGGTTTTTTCATAGCCAGCGGCGGAAAGTTTAGTGAAGACGCGCTCTAGATCCGGCAGAGTGGACAGATTATACCTGAATTATGCACGAAACTACCCTCCTGCGACGGCTTTCGCTGGCGCTGTGTGACCGTTGCGTGATCCTGCGATTCGATTGATTCCAGTCTGTCTGGCCTCCTGTTGATTTCAATATTGCTCTCGCCGTCGCCTAACCGACTCTTTTTCTATTAGCGCGGCTTGGCGCATAGATTTCTATGCACGGCGGGAGTCTTGCGGTTTCAGCACAGCGCCGGTTGCATCACCGGAGCGGAGCCGACCCCTTGCGGGGCGATCCGCCGCAACCGATCCATCATTCGTTTAAACAGCCCCTTCTCCTGATAGTGGTCGCTGTAACTCACTCCGGTCCTTCCCGCATGACGCCAGATCTTCGCCGCCACGAACAGGAACCGCAACCGCGCCGTCGCCAGCGTCGTGTGACGCAGCGCCATCACGTCCGCTTCCTCCTCCCGGTTGAAGAGCATCAGCCAGCAGTTCAGGTTGTACGCCAGCATCGCGAGTTGAAAATGAATGCCGTTGACGTCGAACCTTTTGGATGGATGCGCCGCCAGGCCCGCGTCGTTGTTGGCTTCCTTGATCAGGTTCTCCGCTCCGGCCCGCTGGTTGTAAAACCACACCGCCAGTTCGATCGGATCTTCCAGACTGGTCACGAAGACCCGGTAGGTATACCTGCTGGTCGCGAACAACTGATACTGCTCGGCCTTCTCCTCCGCCACTTCTTCCGATTCCTTCTCATAGCGCAGCGCCACGAAGCGGTACGCCTGGCCCCATCCGTCCGGCTGGTAACGGAATTCGCACTCGGCATCGGCGTCGGTCTTCGGCGATGGCTTCCATTCCGCTTGCTGCAGCTTCTCCACCAGCCGCGCTGTCTTGCGCGCCACCACGATGAACCGGCATCCGATCTGTCGGTAGGCCTCCACCGCGTCCCAACAATAAAAACCCGAGTCCGCGCGCGCGTAGAGTTTCTCGATACCGGCCGGAAGCGACTGAAAGGCGCTGTGCAGGTGGCGGGCGATCTGCGCGCCTGACGGCCTGTCGCCATTGCGCAGTTCGCCCGCAACGTATTCCCGCGTTTCGGCGAGAAACGTCAGTATCGGCTGGTAGCTTTTCTTGCCCTTGTTCTTCGGGTTGTAGCTCTTGCGCCCACCCATCTGATTCCCGTAAAGGGTATGCACAGTCGTATCCGTGTCCAGGGTAGCGGTCTTCAGCTTCACGTTGGCCGCTTCCCATACGCGGCGCCGCATCTGGCACTGTACCCGCTGGATCTGCTGGGCCGCACTCCCGTGCAGCGCTGCCAGAAAGCGCCACAACGTGGACTGCGGCGGCAACTGCACGATTTTCAGAATACCCGTCAGAATCGGGTCGCGCGCAATGAACCGCAACTGATTCAAGCGGCTGAACCCGACGTACAGACCCAGAACCATCGCGAACAGGAACTGGTAGCCGCTCATTACTCTGGTGAGCCGCTTCACCGTGACTGTCTCCTCCAGCAAGGCCTGGAAGCCAAGCTTCTCCAACATGGTGGCCACGGGCAACAGGCCTCCGTACGGAGTCAGGTTCTTACCGGAAAAGTCGAAGGGCGTGGAAGCATTGATTTTATTGGGCTCCGGAACTGCCCCGCCAGACCCTTGTTTAACGGGAGTTCCGGCGCTATGCTGAATTCTGTTCGTAACCATTTGGGTACCCTCCATGGGGTTGGCTTGCGAAGCTCGCTACTTCGCAAAGTTTCAGTTTCACCCAATGATAACGGGGTCCCCAAATGGTCGGTTTTCAATTCCCCTTCGGCAGCATGCCTGCTGCCGTGCATAGATCAGGTGATATACAAAAGCCAGCAGGCTGCCAAACAGCTTTGTGAAAGTCTCCATCGGTCGTCTCCCTCTGTTCTCGTCTTGACAACAAGATCATCGGACAGGCGGCCGGTGGATTCAAAATTTCAAATATATTTCGCTAGATTCTTAAATCCTCATTCGTAAACAAAGCGACTGCAACAATCGCAAGGTAACATCAGGCTGTCTGTAACAGGTGAACGATGTTCTCGATGGCGTTGTCGGCTCTGTGATGAGCGGCTTCGAGCTTGCTGCCCGGTCTGTGCGCCGCGTCCGGTTTGTGGTGGAAGCGGCTGTTGGCGAGCGGACCGCAGAGGCGCTTGTGAAAGAACGGGAAGAGAAGCGCGACGTAAACGCCTTTTGCTGGTCAGGCGGTAGGCGTAGCGGCGGCCATCGCGCTGCAGCAGTCCGTGCCCTTTGAGCTTGCGCAGATCGTAGCGGAGTTGGTTGAGGCCGTAGGTTTTCGGGGAGAGTTGGAACGTGGTGGTGACTGCTTCATGGATCTGCCGGGTGGTCCAGCCCCCGACGGTACTGCCGTTGTGCAGGAGAACCTCCAGCAGGCGGATGATGCGTGTGTCGTGGAGTTTGATGCCGGGATAACGAACCGAACCGGCGTTGACGGGCAGGGCGATCCTTTGCAGCAGGGGGAAGTCCACGTGCACATTCAGGCATTGCGCCTGGAAACCGGCGAAACGGTCCGTGACGGTCTGGAACCGTTGTCGCACCGCATCGAGATGATCGAGTCCTTTCTTCAGGCCGAAGTCGCGCAGGTTGTTGGAACAGAGTTCGTTGCGCAGGAAGCGGGAGAACTTCTCGTACTGCTTGAGAAAGGCATGCTTCCAGTACGCCCGGAAAACGTGATGCCCGTGCTCGATCTGATCGATCACCGTGGCCAGTTTGCCGCGCAGTCTCTTATCCAGGCGGACGCCGAAGATCTCGCTGATACGGTTCGCCGTCAGCCGCCACAAACCGATCTCGCAACTGCGCTCGAAGATTTTGTGGATCGGAAAGTGGCGTTTGAAAATGAAGTTCCGGCAGTACTCGATCTGCGCAATGGAGTAGAACCGCGACAAACTCATCTGGCCGCGTTCCTTCTTTGAGAACTTCGGGCCAAGGATGAGCGTCCAGTAATCAAGTTGTTTGCGGATGATCTGCGGACTGAGTCGGTCGGCAGCCGCCTGCAACGCCGCCACATCGTCCACGGCCAGGAAAGCATTATCATCCTTGCGAAAGC
>JBEKWZ010000710.1:0-3121 GCA_049512555.1 Candidatus Sulfotelmatobacter sp.
CGTGGTGGCGCCGGTGGCGGCTCCGCCGAGGTTGATGCCGTAGAGGCACTGCCAGCCTGCGGCGTTGACGAAGGCGGCGAGCGAGTCAACGTCACTGGGAGCGATCTGGCCTTCGGTCTGGCCGGGACCGTTCGGCGTCCACACATTGCGGTCAACCGAGTTTCCCCCGACGCGCAGAACGCTCGGACCGAGACGATCGAACATACCGATGAGGTCAGTGTTGGAAGTGGAGAAAAGTGGGCCGTAGAGTTGCGACTTTTCGTAGGAAAATCCGGCGAAGGCGGGGCCGATGGAGCCGGCTGCGGTGGCGGTGACAGTGAGCGAGGCCTGAGTCAAGGGGCCGCTGGGCACGGGCTGCGGATTCACTAGTTGGTGGGTAACACTGCTAGTCGAACTGCAGCCGTGAAGGAGCGACGAAGCGGCGAGAGCAGCCGCGCCCTGCATGACTTGGCGGCGCGTGAGCGTTGCACCTGGCGTGAATCCCGACATGCGTGCAGGCGAGGGGTCGTGTCGTTTTTCCATGCCGTTACTATAACCATCCGGAGCAACAGAAGTTTCGCTTGGGCCAGAACTCAATCTGTTAGTAGCCCGGACGCCGGCGCTACCAGTTCCTCTAGAGTCCGGCTTCGATGCGGGAGCGGGGGTCGAGATAATCGCGCAGGGCGTCGCCGATGAAGTTGAAGCTCAGGACGGCGAGCATAACGGCCAGCGCGGGGAACAGGACGAGATGCGGGGCGTCGAACAGATGGGCGCGGCCGTCGTTGAGCATCGCTCCCCAGCTGGCGGTGGGCGGAGGGACGCCGAGTCCGAGAAAGCTCATGGTGGCTTCGGCGAGTATGGCTCCGGCCATGCCGATGGCGGCTTGCACGACCACGGGTTGAATAATGTTGGGCAGAATGTGGCGAACAATAATTCGTAAATCGGAAGCGCCGAGGGCGCGGGCGGCTTCGACAAATTCGCGTTCGCGGGCGGCCAGAACTTGTCCGCGAACCAGGCGCGCGTAACCGACCCATCCGCCGAGAGAGAGCGCGAGCACGAGGTTGAAGATGCCGGGGCCGCGGAAGGCGATGAAGGCGATGGCCAGCAGAATTCCAGGGAAGGAAAGGAATGCGTTCATCAGCACGATGTTGACGAAGCGGTCGATGGCGCCGCCATAGTATCCGGCGATGGAGCCGATGATGAGGCCGAGGCCGAGCGACATCCCGACCACGCAACTGCCGACCAGCATGGAGATGCGGGCGCCGTAGATGACGCGCGAGAGAATGTCGCGGCCCAGTTCGTCGGTGCCGAACCAGTGCGCGGACGACGGCGAGTCGAGACGTGCGGGCAGATCGATCGAGGCCGGATCTTGTGGAGCGATCCAGGGCGCGAAGAGCGCGAAGATTACGAAGATCACGACCAACACCGCGCCTGTCGCGGCAAGAGGATTATGGCGGGCGTTTCCCATAGCCCAGCCAGTGAGCTTGCGGCGCGACGAGATAGCAGCGGTGGAGATCATTGCCTGATCCTTGGGTTCGCCACCGAGTACAGCACGTCGGTCAGGAAGTTTACGGCGACGTAGGTCAGGCCGATGGCCAGGATGCAGCCTTGGACCAGGAAGTAGTCGCGGCTGGAGATGGCGTCTACGGTGAGGCGGCCGATGCCGGGCCAGGAGAAGATTTTTTCGGTGACGATGGCGCCGGCCAGCAAGGCGCCGAACTGCAGGCCTACGACGGTGAGCACGGGGATCATCGCATTGCGCAGGGCGTGGCGATAGACGACGGTGCGTTCGGGCAGGCCTTTGGCGCGGGCGGTGCGGATGTAGTCCTGGCTGAGCTCCTCGAGCATGGAGGTGCGAACCATGCGGGTCAGGATGGCGGCGAGGGCGCTGCCCATGGTTAGCGACGGCAGCACCAGGTTGGCGAATGATCCGGCGCCGGAGACGGGGAGCCAGCCGAGTTTGATCGAGAACAGCAGAATGAGGATGGGGCCGAGGGCGAAGTTGGGGAACGACAGGCCGAAGAGGCTGACGACGGAGAGCAGGCGATCGTCCCAGCGATTGCGGCGCTGGGCGGAGCGCACACCGGCAGGGATGGAAAGAACGAGCGCCACCAGCAGAGACGCCAGCGTGAGCCGCAGCGTGTAGGGATAGGCTTGGGCGAGGCTGAGCGTCACGGATTTGTTGAGGCGGATGGAGCGTCCGAGGTCGCCGTGCAGGACGCCTTTCCAGTAGTTGACGTATTGCTGGCCGAGCGGGGCGTCGAGGCCGTAGGCGTGGCGGGTGGCGGCGATGTCGGCGGGGGGCGCGCCTTCGCCGAGCATCTGCGTGATGGGGTCTCCGGGGACGAGGTGGATTAGGAGGAAGACGAGGCTTACCACCAGCCAGATTACGGGCAGGGTGTAGAGGACGCGTTGGAGGACGGGTTTCAGGGGCGAGTTCTCGGTGGTTAGTTGCGACGCTCCAGAATCCAGCGATCTTCTTCGTCTTCAAAGTACGCCAATTTCCCCGGGACGCAGGTAAGGAATGTTCCCATTTGATAACCCACAATTTTCTTCAAGGCTTCTACGAGAGGCATCTCTTTCCTGTCCAAATCGCGGTCTTCCGAAGTTACCCAACAGGATGGAGGCGCGCCTTTCTTATGCAGGAAGTTTGCAATCTCTCCGGGGGTGTGCACAGCGTTTGGCAAGCCAATGGAATACTGCGGGTCCAGCGATTTGAAATGCGACAGCTCGCGGAGGAATTTTTGCCGTCCCCTTGTGCTCGCGATCATCTCAATGTAGCGGTCGCGTTTGGCTGGGAGGAAAAACGCTCTGATCAATTGCTGTTCGTGGTCAATGCTCACGTCGCCCTCTGCGGCTAAAGCCGAATATGTAAGTGGTCCCAATCGCGGCGCTGAAGCGCCGCTCTTCCACGGTCGGTCCGGCTGCAAGTCATGCCCTTCCCAATTCTTTAGTTGAAGTCAGTCTCCGCCCTGCTTGGCGGCTTCGGCTTCGCCTTCTACTTTTGCCGTCTTTTCGATTCTGACTCTTGCGATGCGGTGGCCTTCCAGCTCTTCTACCGTGTAGCGGCGGCCTTCGTATTCGAAACGGTCGCGCAGGTTCGGGACGCGCTGCAGGCGGGCGAGGATGAATCCGGCGAGGG
>JBEKWZ010000711.1:0-3119 GCA_049512555.1 Candidatus Sulfotelmatobacter sp.
GGCGACAGCTTTTATTTTGAAAGTTCGACCCCGCATCGCTGGAAAAACCCGGGCCGCAAAGAGACCTGGGTTTTGTGGGTCAACACTCCGCCGACGTTCTAGAACGTTTAGAGGAGAAACCATGAACTGGCAAAGTATTCAGAGGTCGCTCCGTTGGCTGCCCCTGCTGGCAGCGCTTCTGTGTGCGGCATCTTGCTCGAAGAAGACGCCCACACTCAACCTTCTAGTGTGGGAAGGTTATGCCGACCCGTCCTTCATCCAAGCCTTCGAACAGCAGAACCATTGCAAAGTTTCCGCGTCGTACATGGGATCGAGCGATGAACTCGTAGCGAAGTTGCGTGGCGGCAGTGCCGGGAACTACGACGTAATCTCCCCATCGAGCGATGTGGCGACATCCATTGCGACTTCAGGATTGGCCGCCCCGCTCGACCTGTCGAAAATTCCCAGCTACAACCAACTTTCTCCCCAGCTCACTTCTCTGCCGCTAGTGCGTGCCAACGGCCAGGTGTATGGCGTGCCGTTCGTGTGGGGCCCGGATCCGATCATTTACGACACCACCGCCTTCGCCCAGCCGCCGGATTCCTGGAGTGTGCTGTGGGACCCGAAATACAAAGGAAAAGTTTCGGTGTGGGACGATCTGCCGACCGTCTACATGGCCGCGCAAGTTCTCGGGTACGACAAGCCCGATCCCTCGCAACTTTACAACTTGAGCGACGAGCAATTGGAAGCGGTCAAGAAAAAGCTGCTGCAGTTGAAGCCCAACGTCCGCAAAATGTGGGCCACCGGCGGCGAATTGACGAATCTTTTTGAGAGCCACGAGATCGTGATCGCGATGGGCTGGCCGCTCAATACGGCCGATCTGCGGCAAGCGAATTTTCCCGTGGGCGAAACCATTCCCAAAGAAAACACCACGGGCTGGATCGATCACCTGATGATCACCGCCGGCAGCGAGAACAAAGAACTCGCGCACAAGTTTTTGGAATACATGGTCGAAGCCAGGACGCAAAAGTTGGTGACCGATAAAACGCACTACGTTCCGGCAAACCCACAAGCTGGCCAGTTCATGACGCCGGCCGAAATAAAGGCACTGCACCTCGACGACGTGGAGAGCTACCAGAAGCGCCTGAATTTCTGGCAGAACGTCCCGCGCCGCGCCAAATATACCGAGATCTGGAACGACGTCAAAGCCGCACAGTAAAGATCCGGCAAGAAACCACTCATGGCATCCCCAATCACGCCCGCCGTCGCGGTCACTGACACTACGCAGTCTGCCGCGAAACCAACTCTGCTCAGCATACGGAATGTGGCCAAAACTTTCGGCCGCAATGCGGTGCTGCGGAATGTTTCGCTGGAAATCGCTGAGGGAGAATTTCTCACTATCCTCGGCGAGAGCGGCTCCGGCAAAACCACGCTGCTGCGAATCGTCGCCGGCTTCGAGACCGCAAGCTCCGGCGAACTTTGGATGGAGAACGAACGCCTCGATCACCAGCCTCCCTACCGAAGGCGCGTCAACACCGTGTTTCAACACTATGCTTTGTTCCCGCACCTGACGGTCGAAGAAAACGTGGGGTACGGGTTGCGCGTCGCCAGGCGGCCTGCGGCCGAGATCGTGCAACGCGTCGCCGAAGCTCTCGACAAAGTGAAGATGACCGCTCACGCGAAATCGAAGCCTTCGAAGATCAGTGGGGGCCAGCAGCAGCGCGTGGCGCTGGCGCGTGCGCTGGTGAACCGGCCGCGCTTGCTCTTGCTCGACGAACCGCTCTCCGCGCTCGATGCCAACTTGCGCCGCCAGATGCAGGTCGAGTTGAAGTCGCTGCAGCGCGAGGTCGGCATCGCATTCGTCTTCGTCACCCATGATCAGGAAGAAGCGATGGTAATGTCGGACCGCATCGCCCTACTGCGTTCGGGCGAACTGGAGCAGGTCGCCTCGCCACGCGAAATCTATAGCCGGCCGGCGACGGCTTACGTAGCACAGTTCATCGGCCACACGAATTTGCTGAAGGGCGAGGCCCGGGGCGGCGCGGTGAAATGTGGATCACTAACCTGGCCGGCTTCCCTTCCCGACGGTCCCGTGCTTTTCTCTTTACGGCCCGAGCATGTTCGGCTGGCCGGAACCGCTACCTCCGTGGACAGCGCGCGCAATGCAGTTCGCGTTCACGGCCGCGTACTGCATCAAGCCTTTCACGGCGCAACAGACTTGCTTCGCGTGGAATGTGCCGGCGGACTTGTACTGGTGGTTCGCATCGCCAGCGCAAGCGGAGTCCAGGACAGAGATGAAGTTGAGCTTGAGTTCTCCGCTGGCGATGCGGTTCTGGTGCGCGACTCTCCGGAAAGGAACTGATGTTCTCCCGCGCTTACAAAACGGTCGTGACCGCGCCTCCGCTGCTGTGGGTGACCGTATTTCTGCTCGTGCCGTACGCGCTGATGTTCTGCTACAGCTTCTGGTCGGTCTCCCCGTCGCAGATCATCGTGCACTCGTGGAATCTCGATAACTATGAAGAGCTATTCCAGAAGGCGACCTACTGGCAGACTCTGCTGCGCTCCATGTGGATCGCGGCGCGCGTGATGTTGTTTTCTCTGTTGCTAGGATATCCACTCGCGTACTTCCTTTCGTTCTATGCGGGCAAGCGAAAAGATCTGCTCTATCAACTGGTCATCATTCCGCTGTGGGTCAGTTATCTCGTGCGGGCGTACGCCTGGAAAACGATCCTCGGTTCCGACGGCGTTCTCAACACGTTGCTTCAATATGTGCACCTGACCAAACATCCGCTGGACTTCCTGCTCTACAGTCCATTCGCCGTGGTCTTGACGCTCACTCACATCTATACGCCCTTTACCATCCTGCCAATATATGCGGCACTGGAACATATTCCCCGCAACCTGGTCGAGGCCTCGCACGATCTGGGCGCGACCCCGGCGCAAACCTTCTGGAAAGTGATTTTCCCGCTCTCGATTCCTGGCGTGGTTGCCGGAGCGACCTTCGCCTTCGTCTTGAGCCTGGGCGATTTTCTGGCGCCGCTGTTGCTGGGCGGCCCGAGCGGCATCATGATTTCCAACATCGTGGTCAGCCTGTTCGGCGCCGCTTACGACTGGCCGCTGGGCGCGGCCATTTCACTGGG